>PLEA01000473.1 GCA_003136335.1 Acidobacteriaceae bacterium
AAGCCGATCGAGAAGCCCTTGCCCAGGGAACCGGAGAAGAAAGAAGACTAAGACTGGCGTCATCAATAGCTTTCGGAACGACACGGTTTCGGGAAGAGCACGACTTCAGTCGTGCCGCTAGAAACCAAAGACGACGGGGCTTTAAATCCCCTGAGGGGTCACCGGCCGAAGTGAAAGCGCGATGCCCTCCATGCGTCCGCTTGTCGCTTTGCCAGGATGCGCTTCCCGACACCCCTTCTCCCAAGGATGGAACTATATGTTTTCGCCGCTTCCGATCGGGTCTGTAAGAAGTCCGTACGAGAACGCTCAGCAGGTCCCCAAAGGTTTAGGAGCCAAACATGAAGCGGAAGGCATTCTCGAAATTCTTCCGCAGTTCGAAGCGGGCCTTACCGACATCGAAGGCTTTTCTCATTTAGTCGTTCTCTGGGTATTCGATCGCGCCGAAGGATTCGATTTGGTCGGCACACCTCCCAGCGACAATCGCCCGCACGGAGTCTTCGCAACGCGCTCCCCAAAACGTCCCAATCCGATCGGATTCACCGTCGTCGAACTTCTTCGCCGCGAGGGGAGACGCTTGCACGTGCGAGGCGTCGACATGCTCGATGAAACGCCGATTCTCGACCTTAAACCTTACCTGTCGAGTATCCCGGCGGAGAAGTTACGCCGCGGCTGGCTGGCCGAAGCCGAGGCTCGTCGCGCAAAATAGCGCACAGGAGAGAAAAACATGAGAACCAGACTAGCCCTGATTCTGCTGTGCGTCTTGCCAGTGCCGAGTGTCGTAGCACAGACGACGAATAGCGCATTCTTCAAGACTTCCGATGGCGTCCGGATTCACTTCCTGGACGCTGGCAGCGGCCGGTCCATCGTTTTCATTCCCGGGTGGACCATGCCCGCATGGATCTGGCAGAAGCAAATCGACGAGTTCTCGAAAAAGTATCGTGTCATTGCCGTCGATCCGCGCTCTCAGGGCGAGAGCGACAAACCCACTTACGGCCACTTGCCGGAAACCCGCGCCCGTGATTACAAAGAACTCGTGGATTACCTCGGCCTGAAGCAGCCGGTCCTCGTCGGCTGGTCGATGGCATGCGCCGAGCTGATCAAATACGTCGAGCAATTCGGTACCGATAACCTCGGCGGTGTAGTACTGGCAGATGGTTTTCTGACCGACAAGCTCAGTCCAGAGATGTTCGGCTTCGTTTCAGGATGGATGAACCAGCTCCAGCAGGACCGCCAGAAACAAGCCGACGGGTTCATTCGAAGCATGTACAAAAAACCGCAGACGGAAGACTACCTGAAGCGCCTTATCGATGCGTCCGTCCAGGTTCCCGCCGATACGGCCGCCGTGCTCATCTACAACATGATTGCCGTAAAAGATTTCTCCACCGGCCTCGCCAGAATGAGTCGTCCTGTGCTCTTTGCGTACCAGCCCGATTCGCAGCCAAGCGCTGACTTTTTAAAATCGAAGCTGGGAGACAAAGTTCGACTCGAGCGCTTCGAGGGCGACGGCCATGCCCTATTCGTCGACGACCCCGACAAATTCAACCGCGTGCTGGAAGAATTCGTGCAAAGCCTCTCAAAGTGATTGAGCGCATAGAAGCGCTCCGGCAACTCGTCCCTTCATTTCCCCACGTCCGGCGAGGTCACCATGATCGCGGGAACATCCTGCTGCTTGACCAGGTTGTTGTAGGCCGCGACGTCGGTCGAAACAATCGCCTTCCACTTCGCCAGTTGTTCATCGACCGCTTTGTTGAGCATGTCGAACACCTCATAGGACTGCTTCGTCGGTGCCGAATCGGCGCTTCCTACCACGCCACCCAGCGCGACCAGGTGATTGTTCAGTCGAACCGGAAAATTGAGCACGTCCTGTCCGCTCTTGGCCTTGGTCTGGATGAGTTCTTCCTCCACCGCAGTCATTTTCTTATCCAACGCCTTGCCCGCGTCGGCAACGGTTTTCTCCCGCAGATCGTTCTTGAGCCGCTGGTTCTCCGCATTCACCTGTTCCCGCACATCGCGAATCTGAATGATGGCATCGTCCGTCTCGGTGACCTTGTCCCGAATCTTCAGCAGCAGATCGAACTGTTTGGCGAGATCCTCCTGCCCGATCTTCAGCCGCGGATCGGCCTTGATCTCCAGCGGCACCGTATCACTCTTGCCCAGCACCGTCAGCCGCACTTGATACGTGCCCGGCAGCGCCACCGGACCCTCCGTACTCCCACCCCACAGCGGCGCGCGCGGCACTTTCGTTGCTCCTTCATAGCGCAAATCCCAAACGAAGCGATTCAGCCCCGCGTCCGCAGGCAGGTTTTCGGCGCTGCGGTCGCGCTCGAAAAAGCTTTCCTCTTCCCCCGCCGGCTCCTCTTTCTTGGGGAATTTACGGATCACTTTCCCGGAGGAGTCGAGAACTTCCAGCGTAATCTTCGGCGCTTCCTCTTTCTTCTTCTCGTCTCCGCTCTTGGCATCTTCTTCGATTTTCGGCTTCGACTCCGCACCGCTTGCACCCGCCGCTTCTTTCTTATCCGCTTTCTTGAGCGAAGTCTTCAACCAGTAATCGATCACCGCTCCCGCAGGTGGATTCTTCCCCACGTTCGCTTGCGCGCGGAAAAACGAGCCGCCGAATACCGTATGGCTGGCCGCTGCCGGAGGAAACAAGTGCACCTCCTGCTGCGGCACCGACTCCTCGTATTGCTCCACCGAAGTGATGTCGTCCAGAACCCAGAAGCTGCGCCCATGTGTCGCGACGATAAGGTCGTTGCTGTTGTTGTTGTTTTTCTTGACGATGAGGTCATTGACCGGGACGACTGGCAGATTGATTTGCAGCGCCTGCCAGTGCCCGCCATCGTCGAACGAAATGTATACCCCTTGCTCGGTTCCGGCGAAAAGCAAGCCCGCACGACTCGGGTCGACCCGCACCGCGTGAACGTAATCGCTCGCCGGAAGCCCGGTCACCAGCTTGGTCCAGCTCTTTCCAAAGTCCGTCGTTTTGAAAACGTAAGGCCCGAAGTCATCCATTTTGTGCCGTTCGACAGCCAGATACGCGGTCCCGGCATCGCGCGGGGAAGCCTCGATCATGCTCACCGTGCCCCATTCCGGCATCGTCTTGGGCGTCACGTTCTCCCACTTCTGCCCGCCATCGCGAGTCAGGTGCACCAACCCGTCGTCGGTCCCGGCCCAAATCAAATCCTTTTGCACCGGCGACTCGACCACCGAAAAAATCGTGTCATAGACTTCCACGCCGGTGTTGTCTTTGGTAATTGGCCCACCCGATGCCGCCTGCTTCGCTTTGTCGTTGCGCGTTAGGTCAGGGCTGATGATCGTCCAACTCATTCCTGCATCGGTCGTTTTGAACAACACTTCCCCGGCGAAGTACAACGTCTTGGGATCGTGTGGGGAAAAAACAATCGGCTCCGTCCACTGAAAACGGTGTTTCACATCCGCCGCCGCCCATCCGATTGGGTTTACCGGCCACGGATTAATCGCCTGTTCCTGATGTGTATGTTGATCGTGACGCGTAATCTCGCCGCCGTACGAGCCGGCATACACGATCAGCGGATCCGTCGGATCGGGCGCAATGTAGCCGCTCTCGCCGCCACCCACGTCGTACCAGTCCACGCGATCGATTCCACCCTCGGCGCTCGCACTCGCAATTCCGACGGTTGAGTTATCCTGCTGCGCGCCATACATGTAATATGGGAACCTGTTGTCAGTCGTGACGTGGTAGAACTGCGCCGTCGGTTGGTTATATTGGCTAGTCCAGCTTTCGCCGCCATTCGTGGAGATGGTCGCGCCCCCATCATTTCCATTGATGAGCCGCTTGGGATTCGTGGGATCGATCCACAACGCGTGATTGTCTCCATGCGGCGCCCGCACGGGATTGAACGTCTTGCCGCCATCGTTAGAGCGAAAAACGCCAGTATTCAGGATGTACACCGTCTCTGCCGACTTCGGGTCGGCAAAAATGTGCGAATAGTACCAGGCCCGTTGTCGAAAACGGTGGTCGTCGGTCATCAGCCGCCAGGAATCGCCGCCGTCGTCTGATCGATAAATCCCGCCCTTCTCGGCTTCCATCACCGCCCACACGCGATTTGGATTCGCGCCAGAAACCGTAACGCCGATCCGTCCCAGAATTCCTTCCGGTAGACCATGCGCTTTCAGTTCCTTCCAAGTGGTCCCGCCGTCACTCGATCGATATAAACCGCTCCCCGGCCCGCCGCTATCCAAACTCCACGGAGTCCGCTTCGCCTGCCACAACGCCGCGAACAGAATATTGGGATTGCTCGGATCGAAAGCGAGGTCGATGCCGCCGCTCTTGGCATCTTTATAGAGAACCTTCTCCCACGTCTTGCCTCCATCGCGCGTGCGAAAGATTCCGCGTTCTTCGTTGTCGGCAAAGGGATGACCCAGCGCCGCCACAAAAGCAACATCAGGGTTTTTGGGATGGACAATCAGTCGCCCGATCGCGTGCGTATCGGCAAGGCCAGCGAACTTCCACGTCTTGCCGGCATCCAGCGACTTCCACACACCGTTTCCGCCAACAATGTTGCCGCGGATGCACGCTTCCCCGGTCCCAACGTAGATCACATTCGGGTCTGACTCGGAAACGGCAATTGCTCCGATCGACGGGGATGCATCCTTCGTCTTATCGAAAGTAGGCTTCCAGTTGAGGCCGCCGTCGGTCGTCTTCCAGACGCCTCCGGCAACCGCGCCAAAATAGTAGACGTCGTCCTGACCCACGACGCCCGACACCGCAACCACGCGTCCGCCGCGGAATGGTCCCACCAACCGGTACTGCATCCCTTTCCAAGGCCCCTCGGCTTCGCGCTCATCCTGGTCCTCCTCAATAGCCGGAGTACCCGCGGCAGTCGCTGGCTTCTGCGCTTCCGCCTGCTTTTGCCCGGGCTCGGTGCCCGGTTTCGGTTGGAGTTTCTGCTTCTGCGCCGATACTGAGGGGACACAACATGCAATCAGGATTACGAGAGCGATCGTTCGCAAGGTCTATTCCTCCGGAAACGTACACAATAAGCCCGGCGGCCCCCAAATCTCAACAAAATCTTCATGTCAGGCAGAATTCGTCGCAAGCTCTATAATTCCACTCGCAGATATGGAAGCTCGGAAATGATCGCAACCCCCCAGGAGGCCCGCTTGAAGTCGATCCGCTCACTCATTTTTTGCTGCATAGTTCTCTTCATCGCACAATTGAACGGCGCACAAATCGCACCGGCAAAAACCTCCGCCCCGGTCCAGCTTTCGGGATACACGGTGCAATCCTCCAGCCCTGAGCGCGAGTGGGAGAAGAAATTTCAGGCTGGCATCGTGCGCGACAACCTGCGCGAAAACATGCGCCGCATGAGCGCTCGTCCACATCACGTTGGTTCGCCTTACGACAAAGACAATGCCGAATGGATTCTCTCGAAATTTAAAGAGTGGGGATTCGACGCCCATATCGAGTCTTTTCAGGTCCTGTTCCCCACGCCCAAAGAACGCGTAGTAGAACTCTTGCAGCCCACGCAGTTCCGCGCCAAGCTGCAAGAACCCGCCGTTCCCGGCGATCCCACGTCGAACCAAACCTCAGAGCAGTTGCCGACCTACAATGCCTATTCGATCGACGGTGACGTAACCGCTCCGCTGGTCTATGTGAACTACGGCAGTCGCGACGACTACGAACAACTCGATCGCCTCGGAATTTCCGTGAAGGGCGCCATCGTCATCGCCCGCTACGGAGAAAACTGGCGCGGCATCAAGCCGAAAGTTGCGGCGGAACATGGCGCCATTGGATGCATCATTTATTCCGACCCGAAGGACGACGGCTACTTTCAGGGCGACGATTATCCCAAGGGCGGCTGGCGGCCCCGAGATGGCGTGCAGCGCGGCAGCGTCATGGACACCGACTATCCCGGCGATCCTCTAACCCCGGGAGTCGGCGCGACCGCCGATGCCAAACGCCTCTCCATCCGTGAAGCCAAGACCATCACGAAAATCCCTGTGCTTCCGATTTCATGGGGAGATGCTCTGCCGCTTCTCTCCGCGCTGGCTGGCCCGGTCGCCCCGGAAAAATGGCGCGGCGCGCTGCCCATCACTTATCACGTCGGCCCTGGCCCCGCCAAAGTCCACCTCAAAGTCGCGTCCAACTGGGACATGAAGCCGGTGAATGACGTGATTGCAACCATGCGTGGAGAAGATCCCGATCAATGGGTCATTCGTGGTAATCACTTTGACGCCTGGGTCAATGGCGCCGACGATCCCCTCTCCGGCATGTCAGCCGTGCTGGAAGAGGCCCGCGTGCTCGGCGAACTGCACCAGCAAGGATGGACCCCGAAGCGAACCATCATCTATTGCGCATGGGACGGCGAAGAACCCGGACTCCTGGGGTCGACCGAGTGGGTTGAAACCCACGGTGACGAACTGCAGAAGCATGCCGTCGCCTACATCAATTCCGATAGCAACGGCCGTGGATTTTTTCACGCTTCCGGCTCGCACGATCTCGAGAAATTGATCGATGACGTAATACGCGAAATTAACGATCCAGAAAAAAATATCCCGGTTTGGCAGAGGGCTCGTCTATCCCGCATCGCAAACGCCAAGAACCAGGAAGAACGCGCCGAAATTCGCAAACGCGCTGCTCTCACGATCGGAGCTCTGGGAGATGGCTCCGACTATGCTTCCTTCCTCGACCACGCCGGCATCTCGGCACTGAACATTGGCTACGGCGGCGAAAACGATGCGAATGCTTACCATTCCGTCTACGACGATTTCTCCTGGTATACGCACTTCCTCGACACCGATTTCTCCTACGGACGCGCTCTGGCACAAACCGGCGGCACAACGGTCATGCGCCTGGCCGATGCCGAAGTGATTCCCTTCGAGTACGTAGGCATGGCTGAGACCATCGCCAAGTATGTGACCGAACTCGAGAAGCAACTTAAAGACAAGCAGGAGGAAATCATCGAGCACAACCTGGAGTTGAAAGAAGGAGTCTTCACCGCCGTAGCCGACCCCCACAAAACATCCGCACCTCCACCGCATGAAACCACGCCGCCGTACATGAACTTCGCGCCCCTGAAGAATGGAGTGGACGCCATCAAGCGAAGCGCGGAGCGTTACGAGTCCGCAGTGGCGAAAGCACAGGCCGAAGGTGCCCCCGCGCTTTCTCCGCAGGCGCTCGACAGGCTGAACATCGATCTTCTGAAAATCCAGCGCACCTTCCTGACCGAACGAGGGCTCCCCGAACGCCCCTGGTTCAAGCATCAGGTCTACGCGCCTGGCGCCTACACGGGATATGGCGCCAAACCCATCGCCGCCGTCCGCGAGTACATGGATGAGAAAAAATGGACGGAGGCTGAAGCCCAAGTCCCCGCCGTGGCCAAAGTGCTGCAAGATGTGGCTGCAGCAATCGACAAAGCGGCTGCCGACCTGGAAACCGCGACTGCGTCGGGACACTGAAGGCCATGCTCCGCGAGTCGGTCGATCTCACCGCAATCGCTCGCTCCATATGCGACGAGTTGCGACGTAGGCGCCCGAACGCAAAGTAGAGTTCGTAATCTCCGACGGCAGCACGGTGGAAGGCGACCCCCGCCTTCTCCGCTTGGTAATCGACAAACTGCTTCGTAACTCGTGGAAGTACACTTCCCATCATCCAGCCGCAAGAATCGAATTCGGCGTCCAAACCAAGGACGGAGCTTCCGTTTATTTCGTTCGAGATGACGGAGTCGGTTTTGAGTCCCGATCCTCCAATCGCCTATTCCAACCTTTTCAGCGGCTCCACTCCGTGGAGGAGTTTCCCGGAAACGGTATCGGGCTGGCAGCCGTGCTGAGAATTGTCAGAAGGCACGGAGGCGAAGTTTGGGCCGAAAGTGAAGGGGGGAAAGGCGCAACCTCTTTCTTCTCTCTGAGTAAATCCGAAGCCAATCCCTCGACTTCGCTACCGAAATCGAACTGATCGCTCCATCGAACGGTTCCCTGGGTTTAAAACCTCTTCAGAACCCGGTTTCTCTAACCCGGTTAGTTTTACACAGAGGCGATCACCGCAAATCGCTGCTGCCATTGCACTGTCCTCGCCAATTTTCCAACCCAACCTTACGGCTCGTTAACGCACCAAAGGTTGCAGGGTCTCTGCCATTTGCGAGAGGTGCTTATGAAAAAGACTATTTCCTTGATGTTCGCCGTTCTGCTTTCCTCCCTGGCTTGGGCGCAAGACAACTCGGCCGCGCCCCTGTACCCGGCCAGCCCTCATCCAGATCAGCCTCCCTCCACCAACCAGGACGCTGCCCCGCAGCAAATGAATCAGAATACCGGACAGGACATTCCCGTCTTCCGAGTAAGCGTATTCGCTCGCACCACCAAGGCCGTGAACTACCGTCATCGCGGCGGTTCCACCATGGTAGATTTTCGCGGCACTGAGCTGATGCCTGAGATCGGCGGTCATGCCAAAGTTGACGGCAAAGCCGGACGTCTTGCCATTAGCGTCGAACTCACTCACATGCAGCCCGCCGCCAGTCTGGGAGGCCAGTTCCTCACCTATGTTCTGTGGGCCATCACTCCGGAGGGCCGCTCGGTCAACCTTGGCGAAGTCCTCCCCAGCGAGGGTGGAAAAGATAAGATTGATGTCACAACCGATCTTCAGGCGTTTGGCTTGATCGTCACCGCCGAGCCTTATTACGCTGTCGTTCGCCCCAGCAATAAGGTCGTTGCGGAGAACATTCTTCGCCAGGAAACCAAGGGATTCGAAGAACCGATCGACGCCAAGTTCGACGTGCTGGAGGGCAGTCAGTACACCATTGACGTTCCCGCCGACCAGCTTCCGGCGACTCAGGCCGAACACAACGTTCCTCTTGATCTGCTCGAAGCCCGCAATGCCGTCGCCATCGCCAAGGCCGCCGGAGCCCAGCAATATGCCCCTGACAGCCTCACCAAAGCCGAAGACATGCTCCAGCGCGCGGAAGATTACTTGCAACGCAAGCAAGGCCGCACGCCCATCGGCACGGCGGCTCGCGGCGCAACACAAATGGCGGAAGATGCTCGCGTTCTGACCCTGCGCCGCAAAGATCAGGAACGCCTCGACGCAGAACGCCGCGCCCGCGAGGCCGCGCAAGCGAAAGCCGAAGCCGAAGCCGACGCTGCCCGCCAGAGCGCACAAGAAGCCCACGCCCAGTCCGACGAAGATGCGCGCCGCCGCGCGCAGGCCGAGGCTGCGAACGCAGAAGCGCAG
This sequence comes from Acidobacteriaceae bacterium, assembly GCA_003136335.1. The sequence goes on from PLEA01000473.1 coordinate 9,203, forward strand.
CAAAATCAAGCCGCTGCTCTGACTGCTCAACAGAAAGCGGAAGCCGACGCCGATGCGGCTCACAAGGCTGCTGAGGACGCCGATCGCGGGAAGGCCGAGGCACAACAGCAGACGGCCGCGGCCGAGCAAGGCCGCCAGCAAGCCGAGCAGCAAAAAGAGGAAATGCGTGCCCGCTTGCTCTCCCAACTCAATCAGGTGCTCCAGACCAAAGACACCGCCCGCGGCTTGATTGTCAGCATGCCCGATGTCCTGTTCGCCTTCAACAAATACACGTTGAAGCCCGAAGCTCGCGAGCGTCTGGCGCGAATCTCCGGAATCGTGCTCGCTTATCCGGATCTTCATTTGAACATCGAGGGCTACACCGACAGCATCGGAACGGATGAATACAATCAGTCTCTCTCGGAGAAACGCGCGGCCACGGTTCGCGATTACCTGGTCAGTTCAGGAGTCTCGATTAATAACGTGGTCGCCCAAGGCTTCGGAAAAGCGGATCCCGTTGCCGACAACAGCAACGCCGCCGGGCGCAAACTCAACCGCCGCGTAGATATGGTCGTCTCGGGGGACGTGATCGGAAAACAGAACATGGAATCGCCGTCATCGTCTCCTTCGGTGACTCCGTAATAAAGCGGCTAAACCTTTCTGACCGCCCGAGAGGACATCGGGCGGTTGGGAGTGCAGGAGATCTGAAGGGCAGGCAACGCAGCGCTACTAAGCCATGCGTCATTAGACAGCAATGATAGCCAGCGACGCTCGAATCATGGCCCTGTGGGGCAAAATGAGAGCGCAACCACAGAAGACACAGGGTTTCACAGAGTATTCCTCTGTAGTTCTCCGTGGCCTTTGTGGTTAAGAGGTTAGGCTACTGGTCTGACGGCTCGCCGGCCCGTACGTGTGGTTCTATCGCTTTATACTCGTCCTCGGAAAGGACATGTTTGGTGAGCAGGTCCCGCGGATTCGCGTAAGGACGGTGCTCAATGACGTGGTCGCTTTGGGTCCGAGTCAGGCCGGTTCCAAGGAGTTGTTCCCTGGTAGCAGTATTCAGATCTACTCGATCCTTATCGCGGCTCCAACCTTCCTTTACGCCTTCGGCGACAGACTTCGCATTTCGCTTGAGCTCCGCTGTAGTCTCAGCAGTTTTCTCGCGCAACTCGTCCGAATTTTGCTTGTGGTCGTCCACGCACCCCACCAGACTCAGACCGGAGGGGAGAACGCACACCAGCACAAGACTGAACCACGCGACTGAAAACTTTCCCGTCCGCCGCACCCGCAGGTTCTTGCCCGCTTGATTGTTTTTCATCTGAACCTCCTTAGCGTGAAAAGCGCCCCCCCGGCGTAATCGTCGAGGGAACGCTCGTCGCACAGATCCTCCGCCAGTTGAATACTCGCTGTGAATGACTCGAGTTAATTCGGGTCGGTCTTATCTTTAACTTTCTGCGCGCCTTCCGGCGTCTTGTCAGCAGTCTTGTTCACAGCTTTTCCCGTGTCTTTCATGTCTTGTTTCGGGCTTTGGCCATCCTGGGGTGCCGATCCAAACGCGGTACACGCCATGGCGAGCGCCAGAAACCAGGGGGGAGCATATTTTCGTAAGCTCAGCTGTGGTGCTCTCCTTTTTCGAGCAAAAAGAATCGCCCTGCTTACGACTTAAAGCAGACAGCCGTCCCCACGGCTCAGCCCGGAAGTAAGATTCGCCGTCCCTTACTCGGTTCCGGTTGCACTAAGATTCTGGTTCGACACGCGACCTTTCACTTTGTCGCTGATATCTTGGACCTTCTCACTGATTGAATTGCGGATTTCCTGGCCGCTTGCAGGCGCGAGCAGAAGGCCAGCCCCCACACCCACTCCGACTCCGGCAACGAACACGAGTACTTTGCGCAGCGTGTGATCTTCCTCCGGGAAGATTGCGGTTCTGGCGTCATCGGCCATCTGAGAAGCACGATCCGATGCCCGGTCGACCTGTTCAGCGGTCTGGTCCATGACGCAAACGGCGGTTTTCAGAAGCGACTTGAGAACATTGTTCCATCTCATTTTGATCCCATCCTTTTCGATTCGACCGGGAACAAGGCCCCGGCAATTGAAATTCAGCAAAGCGTTTGGCATCGCGTTTGAGGCGACGAGCGGACACGAGCGGATACCGGGTGTCCGACTGCCTTACGCGGCGCGCCGCCCCAGCACAAAATGCAAGATCAATGAAATCACTGCAAATACGAGCAGCAAGTGAATCATCGCACCCGCTACGTGGAATACGGTGAAGCCGCCCAGCCAAGCGATCAGCAGAACGACGAATAGAATTGTCCAGATGCTCATTTGCTTTCCTCCCGTGGTTCATTTTCGAAACCAAAGAGCCGCGAACGCTCATGAAGCGCGCGACCCC
>PLEA01000355.1 GCA_003136335.1 Acidobacteriaceae bacterium
AACTTTGCTTTTTCCGCAGCCGCCGTGCCCGCCCTCAGATCGGCCGGGTCAGGCGCTTGCCAGATCTGATGGTAGTACGTCATGGCAATTCCCCAGTACGCCATGCCGCACGTGGGATCTTTTTGCGCTACAGCCGCGAAGGTATCGCTGGCTTTCTCGTACCAAAAGGAGTGGAGCATCGCCACTGCGCTGCTGAATTGCGGCTGAACCGATGTTTCGCAGGAAACGGGGAAACTCACCTTGCCGAGTTTGCTCGGATCGCCCGCCGGATGCTCATGTTGGGCAACCGCTGGTGGCACGAATGCGGCGCACACGCCCACAAGCAGCACCTTGCAAATGAAGGTAAGTCGCTTCATACTGGTCTCCTTCGTTGTTAAATAGGCCCTTTGGAATGAATACGCCGACTATGAAAAAAATCATTCTGGGTCGCGACAGCAGCGAAGTCAAGTAAGGCATGAAGGCAGCCGCACACCCGGCGTTCGCAGTCGCGTATCCGCTGAGGTGTGACCTGGTTCGCAAGAGATCGGGATTGCGCCCGAGTCACGCGCAATCCAGAAGTGATTTCAGGGTACTCGAATCGGGGCATTGGCTCCGGATCGCCGACAATCCGGTCACAATGCGGTGGAACCGCAAACCAGGTGTGTTCATCGCGAAGAGTAAACAGCCACCGCAGGCCGGTCTCCGCGAAGATACTCTCCAGCAAAGGCTCCCGTAGAACGCTTGCAAGTATGCCCTGCAACCACGTTTCGTCAGCCGTTTCGACACGCAAGCCCGAATCCAGGCGCCTCGCTCAAGTCCTAGCTGGAGGAGAGCGTTTGAGAATGCGGCACTGACACGACAGCCCGCGCCAGTGCCCGCCACTGATGCTGATGGATATCTACCGCGCGTCTCTGAGCCAGACGATTCCGACTAGGAACTAGGCCTTCTAGAGGCTGCGATACCTAGTGTCTATCTGCATCACCTTCGCCTGACTTACGAGGGATGCGAACGACGCCGTGGATGGCCTGGCTTCCGAAATGCCCCGTCGCAGGACCGGTGAGCACCAGAGTCACGTTCGAAAACTGGACCTCCGTCCCTCCGGTGATGCAGACTTGCAGAGTGGATGTCCCCTTAGCCTCAAAGGGCGCGGCGCTTCCGTTGCCGGTAATGCTGACCGGGCCGGTGACCACTAAACGGCCTGTGGTAGGAGGGCTATCAAGAGGGCAGACGCTCGTGTCGTAGGTGACTGTGGCATTCGTCATTGTGATGTGGTGAGTATGAGGACTGCGTGCCCCGGGGTTGTCAACGTTAGCGGGGTTCGTCAGCACAATCCAATAATCGGGATGTTCCATGGTCATAGCGGCAGAGAAATCGGCTGTGCCGGTTTCTCTATTCATCTTCAACGACCACTTGCCATGCATCTCCCACGGGCCAAGGACGCCTGTTGCGGGGGTATAGTCATTGATGATGCCGCTCAAGTGCTTGGGCGTCGGATCTTGAGCCTGAGCGCCGGTAGGCACCGCCAGCACTAAGACTCCGATGATGCGAAGTGCCCACGAGAATGCTTTGCTGTTCATGAAAGACCTCCAGGATTTTGAGACTCACGCCTTTTTCCACTTAAGACGTGCGGATACCTTCGGACAGCCTGGTGGACATCGTCAAACGGCAATGCGCAGAATTGCAGCCGTTCCGCTATTTGCCGTCGAATGCTGTGTCTTGCGGCCGCCTGGGGCGGACGTTACAATCCGGGCTGCTCCCGACAACTGCCGACCAATCAGGAGAGCGCATGGGGGACCCATCCCTTGGCACGCCGCCATCCGTAAGACCTAGCGAAGACCGCCTGGATTCGTGGAAGGAAATTGCGGCATACCTCAACCGCGACGTGACGACAGTCCAGCGGTGGGAGAAGCGGGAGGGGATGCCCGTTCACCGGCATCTGCATGACAGGATGGGCTCGGTCTACGCTTTCAGGGCGGAGTTGGATGCATGGGCTCGTGGCCGGAATCTTCGAGCAGAGCAGGAGCACGGAAACGAGGTCCCCTCGCCCAATCCATCTGCGGCCCCACGCACTGCGATGTTGACCTCTCTAAGTAGATGGAGGTTCATCGTGCCGCTGGTAGCGGCTGGAGCCGTGCTAGCGATTGGCGCAGGCCTCTGGTTTCAGAGGACGGAGTATTTCTGGCGAAACCCCATCGCCGACGCGCGAATCCAGACAGTCACGGACTTCGATGGAGTGGAGCAGGACGCTGCGGTGTCACGCGACGGTCAGTTTGTGGCGTTTCTGTCGGACCGGGACGGGCGGATGGGCGTCTGGGTTACCCAGATCGGTTCGGGTCAGTTCCACAACTTGACCCGGGGTAGCGCGCTGGAACTCGTCAATCCATCGATCCGCACTCTGGGGTTCTCGCCCGACGGAGCTTTCGTCACGTTTTGGGTTCGCAAGCAAAACGGCTCGGGCGGCGGCGACATCAGCATCTGGGCGGTGCCAACTCTGGGCGGATCACCTAAGCCTTATCTCGAAGGCGTGGCCGAGTTTGACTGGTCCCACGTCGGCTCCCGACTCGCGTACCACACGCCCGGACCCGGAGACCCGCTGTTCGTGTCAGACGGCAGCCGACGACCGGAGGGTCAGCCCATCTTCACTGCACCTACCGGGCTTCACAGTCACTTTCCGTTGTGGGCACCCGACGGGGCATTCATCTACTTTGTCCAGGGTTCCCTCCCAGACAAATTGGACATCTGGCGCATCCCACCAACCGGCGGGACCCCTGAACGGATCACGTCGCACAATAGGCGCGTGAGTCATCCGGTCCTATTGGATCGGCGGACGCTACTGTACCTCGCGAGCGATCCAGAAGGTTTGGGGCCGTGGCTCTATAGCATGGACGTCGAGCGCCGCATTCCCCACCGGCTGACCTCTGGGGTTGACCGGTACACGTCGTTGGCGGCCAGTGCTGACGGCCGCCGTCTGGTTGCCACGCTCGCGAGTCCGAAGACAACACTCTGGCGCATGCGGATCGCTGATTCATCTGGCGAGATGTCGGCGGCGGCTCGAATCTCGTTGACGACCGGCACGGGGTTCGCACCAAGACTAGGTCGAGATTATCTTTTGTATGTTTCTGCGACCGGTACGAGCGGCAGTATCTGGAAGCTCGCCAACGACGGAACTGGAACGGAGTTGTGGAGCGGTCAGGGGGCGCGAGTCTTTGGCGGCCCGGCAATCTCGCCTGATGGACGGTCTATCGCATTCTCAGTCCGGCAACATGGGCAGACGCTGTTGTACATGATGCAGGCCGATGGAACCAACGCGCGGATTGTGACTGATTCGCTCGACCTGCAAGGCGCTCCAGCATGGGCGCCCGACGGCCAGTCGATTACCTCGGCGGCGAATGATCACGGCATCCCACACCTCTTCCGAATACCGGTCGACGGTCGTTCCCCCGCTCTTTTTGTCCAGGAGTACTCAGTCGATCCCGCGTGGTCGCCCGATGGTCGCTTCGTTGTTTACTCGGGACCCGACATCGGCACCACATTTTCGGTGAAAGCCGTCTCGGCCGAGGCCGCAACGCATCCACTCCCAGCGCTGACCCTGACTCGGGGAGCTCGACACCTAGCCTTCCTAGCCGGGGGGCGGGCACTCGTGCTCCTGCAAGGAGAGATTCAACATAAGAATCTCTGGCTTATCGACCCGGAGACGGGTGCCGAGCGGCAGCTGACCGACCTTCCTACCAACTTCGACATTCGCGATTTCGATATCTCCCCAGACGGTCGTGAAGTCGTCCTTGAACGAGTGCAGGAACACTCCGATGTGGTGCTGATGGATCTCCACCGTCCATAATCCGGCTTCCACCCAGCGATGCGCTTGGCGCGTTCCGAATATGGGGTGCGAGCGATTAGAGCCCAGGCATAGGTCTCGATCCGTCGACCGGAGTCTACGCGCTTAACGACTTGGAAGCGCATTTTGGAGTTTGCTTCTGATTGCGGGAGGATCACGGGCAAACCGGAAGTAATCGAGACGGCAAGCCGGTGTACCGA
>PLEA01000351.1 GCA_003136335.1 Acidobacteriaceae bacterium
GGTCTTGGTAACAAATCAGGGGGACGGGCAATGAACGGAAATAGAGCCGCAATTCGCTGGTTGTTGTTGGCAATCATCATTCTTTCTTTTTCTGCGGCATCGTTTCCGCAGATCGCGGTTGGCATCTCGGTCCGCATCGGCCCGCCTCCGTTGCCGGTTTACGCGCAGCCGATTTGTCCGGGACCGGGCTTCTTCTGGACCCCCGGGTACTGGGCCTGGAACGATGACGCCGGCTACTACTGGGTGCCCGGCACCTGGGTAGTTGCGCCCGTCGGCATGCTGTGGACGCCCGGATATTGGGGATGGGGCGGAGGATTCTACGCTTGGCACGCTGGCTACTGGGGACCGCACATCGGCTTCTATGGCGGAATTAACTACGGATTCGGCTATTCGGGCGTGGGATTTGTGGGAGGGGAGTGGCGTGGAGGAGCGTTCTACTACAACCGTTCCGTCACCAACGTCAGCGTCACGGACGTGACCCATGTCTATAACCGAACCTTGGTGGCGAATAATACGAGGACCACGAGCTATAACGGTGGATCCGAAGGAATTGAGGCGCGTCCTACGCGGCAGGAAGAGGCGGCCGCGCATGAGCAGCACACCGCTCCGCTGGCGGCTCAGGCCCAGCATGAGCGGATAGCCGGTCAGAACCGAGAGAACTTTGCGTCCGAGAATCATGGACGACCGGCGATCGCAGCTACCGCCAGACCCGGTGATTTCAGTAGCCGCTCTGCGGTTCCGGCCCGAGCCGCGGGTGGGGAATATCACGCGCCAGCCATGTCGCCCAAAGAGGCGCGGGCAGGGTCAACGGCGGCTGGCAGGACGAATTCGAACGAGGGATTCCGTCCATTCACGCCGCCCTCGAAGAGCGGAGGGTCGACTGGGAACACCGCGCGTGGAAACGCAAGCCGTCCGAACGAGGCTCGTCCAAATGAGGCTCGTCCCAATGAGACGCGTGCGCAGAGCGGGTCGAGTATGGCTCATTCGACGCCGCAGACGAGAGAGAGCGCGCCGAAGCAGAACTCCTCCAAGCCGAGCGCATCGCCAAAAAAGCAGAGCGCGCCCAAGGAAGAGCACCCTAAGGGGCGTTAGGAGTCGGGCAAGTAGGTGTGAGGTGGCCACTGGGTTCCGGCGCTGGCCATTTTCCTTGGGGATGTGGGGACAGGCGCCCCCGGCTGTCCGGCGGAGAGGAGCTCCGCTATTTTGCCCGTGCAGGTCTGGTCTATGCGGCACTGCCCCGGCACTTCCCGATGAGCGCCATCCGGGTTTTGCCCGGCCGGATGGCCGAGGGCGGCTGTCCCCACATGTGATTCGGTGGCGCCTGACTTTCTCTGCAAGGAGGCTTGGGCTCATCGTTCTAGACGAGGAGTAGAGTGCGGCCCGGGATTGGCGGAAATGGCTCCGCGCCACGGTTCAGGTACCGGAGTGTGCGCCGGACGAAATCTTCTCTGCTACAATTTTTGTAGACTGTCCGGTAGAAAAAATAGGATAGGAAGTGAGCAGGCGCGCCCTAGGAGTCTCAACGAGTATGTCATCCACGAAACAGAAACTCCGACTGACCTGCGCTTTTGGCGCGCTTGCAACCCTGGCCCTGGCGGTAAGCTGCCGGGGGTTTTTCGTGAACCCCACCTTGACTGGGGTTTCGGTCGGACCTCAAGGCTTAACTCTTAATGTGAATCAATCATTTCAGATGACGGCGACTGGCACCTATGACGACGGAAGCCAGAAGACGCTGACATCTGCGGTGGTGTGGTCTTCGAGCTCGCCCAGCACCGTGTTCGTTGGACAAACCTCAGGGATGGCGGAGGGACTTCTGTCGGGATCGTCGACCATTACGGCTTCGTCTGGAGGATGTTCGGCGTGCACGGGATCGACTTCGGTCTCGGTGGTGCTGTCGGGCGTCACGTCAATCACCGTAAGCCCGGGCAGCCAGTCGGTATCCATTGGGGGAACGCCGGTATCTTTCACCGCGACGGCCGCGCCTGGTGGCGACATTACCCAGGGGGCGACGTGGAATATCGTTGACTCCAGTGGTACCAACCAAAATGTGAACTTCTCAATACAGTTCGTCGCCAGTTCGGGGGAAGAGTTCTTGCCCTCGAGTTCGGCCGCGATAGGAACCTACACCATCAACGTTACTTATCCCGGCACGAACGTGATCGGCAAAGCAACGTTAACGGTTAACTGATGTAAAGCCTGAGGAGGCCCCATTCTCTCGCCCGCTTTGCGAGAAGTGGGGCTTTTGACTTTTTGCTCACCCTAGCCGCCGCACCTTCTCGGCACTCGCGGCACGGCGCAGATCTTCATCCAGCGTGGCCAGCGGGAGACTCCGGCGCAAGGCCAGTTCCAGATACGCCGCGTCGTAGAGAGTCAATTTGTGACGCTGGGCCAGCCGGAGGGTTGCACCCCATGCCTGATTGTCGGTTTCGCCATCGACTTGAATGGGCAGCTGCGCCAGATCGGCGAGGGTAGCGTCGCGGAAATCGCTGTCATGGCGCTTACGTCTTACACCCATCTCCAGAACATTGGCTACTTCCAAACGCCAGAGTTGCGGAACCCAAGCGCCGCTCTGGCTGAGCAAATCGAATACCTGGGATACCGGTTCGGTAGTCTCGTCGCTATATACCCACGCTAAGGTGATGGAGCTGTCGAGAACCAGGCTCATAGAATTTTCAGGGCCGTCCCTGGTCTCTCAGTTTCTTCAAAGCAGCCCAGTTCAAGGAGGCGGGCTTACGCCGCTGCAGTTGCCCGGCTCGCTTGCGAATCCGCTCCAAGGCCTCCCGTGTGTGATTCTGGTCCGCTCGCCGAGTGTTGGGGACGAGCCGGGCGATCGCCTTGCCGTGCCTGGTAATGACGATCTCCTCGCCCCGCTCCACACGGTCGAGCAAGGTTCCTAACGTATTCTTGGCCTCGAAGGCGCCGATTTCATTCATCACAAAGTTTTAAGCTAGCTTAGCCTAGCTTAATTTTAAACCGCTTCAACGTCAAGCTGTTCCTGTCGATGATCGGGAAGGGTGCAAACGTTCGTCTGTTCCTTAATGATGCCCACTGGTAACGTTGTTCTCCGCTTCATTGAGACCTTATGATCATGGACTCACGACGAACTTTCCATGTCTGACATACGCTGCATCGGTATTGCCACCGGAGGCGGGGACGCTCCCGGCCTCAATGCTGTGATTCGCGCCGCTACCAAGGCCGCTATTCTTAAACACCGGTGGAAGGTGATTGGGATTCCTGATGGCTTCGACGGGCTCATCTGGCCGGAAAAATCCTTTGAGCTCACGCTCGACAAGGTGAGTGGAATTTTGCCGCGTGGCGGAACGATTCTCGGCACTACCAATCGCGGCAATCCTTTCAACTACAAGCCAAAGGACAACCAGCAGGCGGGTGTGCGCGACATTTCCGGTCAGGTCATCGAGAATTCCAAGAAGCTGGGCATCGACGCGATCATTACGATCGGAGGGGACGGCTCGCAGACGATCGGATACGAACTTTTTCAGAAAGGCATGAAGATCGTGGGCGTGCCCAAGACGATCGACAA
>PLEA01000134.1 GCA_003136335.1 Acidobacteriaceae bacterium
GAAGTCAGCGAAGACTTGGCAGGAGCGATGAAAGGGCTGGCGGTGGCTGGCCTGGACGAAGCGCATATGTTGCAAACTCGGGGTTGGTAGCAGCGTAAAAATCCCGCCCAAGCGGACAGAGAAAGGCCACTCGGCTAAATCGCGGGTGGGCCACCCTGACCTGCACCACTACTCCCGAGGGGGCCCGTCCAAGCTCCGCTTGGGNNCATAAGAAAGACTCCAGCTCGCTCGCAGTCCATTGACCCGAGTCTGATAAAATATTGCCATGTCGCGACACGGTTCAGCGCGATCATCACTGCCCGCGTTTCTATTCGTCGGCCTGTTGTCCCTGCCAGCGGCGCCGACCGCCGCCGCGCGCGGCCTGCAAGTCGAAAATAAAATCGCCACTGCTAACACGCCCGTTCTCATCGAGCTATTCACCTCGGAGGGCTGCTCCAGNNTCGTCTTCGCTGACCGACCGCCAAAGCTCCTATGAAGGCGTTCTTGGCGCGAAGACCGTATACACTCCCCAACTCATCGTCGATGGAACCCAGGAAGTGCGGGCCGGGGACCCGAAACAAATCCAGGAGACCCTGCAGAAAGCCGCGGCCACCCCCAAGGTTTCCGTGCGTATCGGCGACGTGACCGTTGACCCCGGAAATCCGACTCTCCTGCGAGCGCGCATCGAAACCGACGCGAATTTCGATAAACATAACGCCGACGTGTACGTGGCTGTTGCTCTCGATCACGTGGAGTCGCAAGTCTTACGCGGAGAAAATGGCGGCCGACACCTTGTGCACATTGCGGTTGTGCAGGAGCTCTCAAAGGTAGGAAAGCTGCCGAAGGGAAAGNNCTGAAACTCAAGCCCGGCACAGACCCAAAAAACGTGAGACTCGTTGTCTTAGTGCAGGAACCCGGCCCGGGCAAAGTACTGGGAGCGGCCTTACGAAAGCCACCGATGTGAGGCCACCAACCGGCGAGAGTCTCTTCGCATCCTAGCTCGACCGAAGCCTAGAGGCATCTCCCCACGCATGCACAAGATCTCTCCGATCGTCCTGGCTCTCCTGATGCTCGCAACTTCGTCTTCTTCCTTCGCACAGAAACGCGTTGAAGCCGGCGTCTTCATCGATTACCTGAACATCTCCGAAACCAGCACCAACAACTTCGGATTAGGCGGACGCTTCGGCTACCGNNCATCGCGATGTAATGCTGGAAGCGGAACTGGCGTACGATTATGGAATCAACTTCGACGAAGCTTACCTCAACATCGCCAACGGCAATATCACCGCGATCGAACGCACATCCGTCGGCGTTACGCAGGGTCTATTCGGCCCCAAGCTCCAGCCCTCAGGCGGTGGATTCCGTCCCTTCGTAACTCTCAAAGGCGGTTTCGTGAATTTCCGACTAAGCCCCAGCCTGCTCCCCTACAGCGATGTGGCCAGCGCCATCTTCGGCCTTCGCAGCTCCAGCCTGAATGCCGCAATCTGTCCAGCTGCGGGAGTCGAGGCGAGCCTGGGCCCGGTAGGCCTGCGATTCGAACTAGGCGACGAAATTTACTTCAACAACGGCACTCACAATAATCCGCGGGTCACCTTCGGCCCGATCCTGAAGTTCTAAATCACCAGAACTCCCGAGGGCGCCCCGTCCAAGCTCCGCTTGGGNNGATTTCGACGCCCACCGCCGCCGACTCGAAGAGCTCGGCGCCGAAGTCGTGCTCGTCAAAAAGCCCGAGCAACTCGACGCCATCGACGGGCTCGTCATCCCCGGCGGCGAGTCCGGCACATTCCTCAAACTCCTCGGCGACGCCGGTTTCGAGAAGCTGAAGGAATTCGTCCGCCTTAAACCCACCTTCGGCACCTGCGCCGGCGCAATCCTGTTAGCCACGGAAGTCGAGAACCCCAAGCAGGCTGGCCTGGGCGCGCTCAACATCCGCATCCGTCGCAATGCCTATGGACGCCAGCTCGACAGCTCCATCCGGGAAGGCCGATTTATCCAGGAAAAGCTGGGAAACTCCCCGCTGGAAATGGTCTTCATCCGCGCCCCAAAGATCGAGCACGTCGGCCCCGGCGTCGAAATCATCGCCACAGAAGGCGGTCGCCCCGTAGCTGTCCGGCAGGGGAGCGCCATGGCTTCCACTTTCCACCCCGAACTCTCCAACGACACGCGCCTGCACAGCGCCTTCCTCGACCTGGTCGCGAGCAGCAAAAAACCTTGACTGCAAAACCCGCCGACCACCCGGGATCAGCGTCATTCTTTTGGGCCTTTTTTTGTTTCAGACGCGGCGTCACGTGCGGTAGCGCTATTGCGCATCCCTCTGAGGGATTCTTTGGCCAAGCGCGTGTGTTGCTCCAGCGCCGCGCGCAGTTCTGGAATCACGCGCTCCAACTCAGCCGGGGTCTTTGCAGCGAGGGCTTCCTTGCAAAGCTCCTGAATTGGCGCCTCAGTGTGAAGTGGCACCTCGGTAGGGTATCCGACACAAAATCACAAAATCGATACAGCAAATTCCCTAAGTCATTTCCTGAGGACTTCCGTCTTGAGTGAGCGGTTGCCCCGCCCTTATCGCGTTCTTTGCGACAGGATGGGGAATTTGAAGGGAAGCTGTGCTCTCTGAAAGCGCCTCCCAGTCCTCCACCTTCGCATTGCGCACTCTTCCAGAGCATGAGACGATGATCCTCTCAAAGGGAGCCCCCGCATGATTAACGGCGCCCACGTAGTCCTCTACACCAAGAATCCAGAAGCCGACCGCGCCTTCTTCCGCGACGTGCTCCAACTGCCCTCCGTGGACGCCGGCCACGGCTGGCTAATCTTCGCCCTGCCCCTCGCCGAAGCCGCCTTCCATGAGCTAGAGCAGAATGACCCCAAGCAAACCGCCCACCACGAACTTTTCCTGATGTGCGGCGACATCGCCGCAACCCTGCGCGATCTCAAATCAAAAGTTCCGGTCTCCGCCGTGACCGAGCAGCGCTGGGGAAACCTGGCCACCCTCACCCTCCCCGGGGGCAGCAAACTAGGCCTCTACCAGCCCAAACATGCCACTCCAAAGCACTGATCAAGGATTTATGTGGACAGGAGCGCTCGTCCCGCGCAAATCCGTCCTTCATCTCCTTCATCGACATCCTTCATCGATTTGACACCCAACACACCGCAGCGTAGACTTCCGCCGATTTTCAATCAAACCGTTTCAAGGAGCTCTGTGAAAAGACGCTTAGCATTGTGCTGTGCGGTGTTGTGTTTCGGAGTCGCGGCAGTTGCGTTCACTCAGGATGCGGCCAAGGTCGATCCTGCCCACTACAAAGTCGAGTTTGAAAATGCCAAAGTACGGGTCCTTCGCTTCCACTACGGACCCAGCGAAAAGTCGGTCATGCACAGCCATCCCGACGCAGTAGTGGTGTTCCTCAACGACGGCAAAGTCAAGTTCACCTTCCCCGATGGCAAGACGCAGGACGCCGTGGGCAAAGCAGGAGGCGCGGGGTTCACGCCCGCTCAGGTACACTTGCCAGAGAATACGGGGGACGCGGCTATGGACGGCATCGTCATCGAATTAAAAGGAAAATAAAAGACCGGAACCAGAAAACTGGATCAAATCCGGGAACCTGGGTGCCCCGTCCTAACGTCGCGCTTTTTGCGACGTTAGGACGGGGGATTTTGATTTTCATCTCCACCCGCACTGCTCTTTCGAAATGCGGAGCGTCCGCAATGATTCCGAATGCGGCCGAGTTTTGACAGGGCGCGGCTTCCAGCCGCGCCGTAAGTGCCGCACACAAGCGGAATGACACCCGAGGTGCCGGTTTGGCTAGAAGCTAGCAGCTAGAAGCTCCCCCCGCGTTATACTTTCCCTATATGTCTGGAGTTCCACACGAAGTTCCGCAAAAAGATTCGCAGAAGACTTTCTACCTCGAAACCTTCGGCTGCCAGATGAACGTTCACGACTCCGAAAAGGTCGTAGGTACGTTGCTGCAGGAAGGATATCGGCAGGTGGAGACGGTCGAGCAGGCCGACCTGGTGCTCTACAACACCTGTTCCATCCGCGACAAGGCTGAGCAAAAAGTTTTCAACCGCCTCGCCGATTACAAGAAATACAAAAAGCAAGGCAAGACGTTTGGCGTGCTGGGTTGCGTCGCGCAGCAGGAGGGCGAAAAGATTTTCGAGCGCGCGCCGTACGTTTCGCTGGTGTGCGGATCGGCGTCGTACCGCAACCTGCCGAACATGCTGATACAGATTCAAGCAGGGAAGCAGCGCGTGACCGGACTCGACGACCGCCAGACCGACGAGTGCTTCGAGACCGAATTCACCGCCCGCACCAATCCTCATCGCGGATACATCACCATCATCGAAGGCTGCGACAAGTTCTGCTCGTATTGCGTCGTGCCTTATACGCGCGGCAAGGAGCGTAGCCGCACTTCGGAGTCGGTGCTCGCGGAAGCGCGCCAGATGGCCGATCTCGGCTACACGGAAATTCAGTTGCTCGGGCAGAATGTGAATTCCTACAAAGATTCGGAAGGGAAGCCGAGTTCTCAAAAAAGTTCTAAGAAAACTTTCGCCGAATTGCTGGCCGCGGTAGGAGAAGTTCCCGGCATCCGCCGCGTGCGCTTCACCACCTCGCATCCGCGCGACTTCGGACGCGACATAATCGACGCGATCGACGCCGTGCCCACACTCTGCGACCACGTCCACCTGCCCGTGCAAAGCGGATCGACGCGCGTCCTCGACGCCATGCAGCGCCTCTACACCCGCGACCAATATATGGAACGCATCGCCTGGATGAAATCCGCGAAACGCGAAATCAGCATCACCACCGACGTGATCGTCGGCTTCCCGGGCGAAACCGAAACCGACTTCGGCGAGACGCTAGGCCTGCTCGAAGAAGTCGGCTACGATGCCGTCTTCGCCTTCAAATATTCGCCAAGGCCAAACACGCCATCGCTGAGCATGGAAGATGCAATTCCCGACGCGGAAAAAGCGCGCCGCCTGGAAGTCTTGATGGCCAAGCAGCGCGAGATTCAAATCGCCCGCTACAAGAAATATATCGGAACAACCTGTGAAGTAATGGTTGAAGGTAGAAACGAAGCCCGCGCCCAATGGATCGGCCGCACCTCCCACAACAAAACCCTGAACTTTGCAGCTGCGGCCGCCCCCAAAGTAGGAACGTACGCGCCAGTGCTCGTCACCGGCAGTTTTCCCAACAGCCTCCTGGGCGAATTGGTGGTATAAGAGTGGCAAATATCAGGAGCTCCCCATGGAAGTAGAAATGACAATCCGTGGTCTACTTATGGACCCAGTTTCGAATATGCCGATTGTGGTGTTGAAGGATGTGGGTGGGGATACGGTGCTGCCGATATGGGTGGGGGTTTACGAGGCCAATGCGATAGCGCTGGAGATGGAGAAGGTCAGCACGCCGCGGCCGATGACGCATGATTTGATCAAGAATGTTCTGACCGGGCTGGAGACGCAGGTGCATAAGGTTGTGGTGACGGAGCTGCGCGAGGATACGTTTTATGCGGT
>PLEA01000259.1 GCA_003136335.1 Acidobacteriaceae bacterium
AACAAGTTCGAGAACGTGATGACGTTTCTGAAGGCGAACGGGATTCGCGGTCTGGCAGGAAAAAACGACTGGCCTCGGTACACGGAAGAAGAGCCTGAGACGTACGAGGACGACGAGCTGGACACGCTGTTCGCCGCCTGCGATGAAGAGGAAAGATTGTGGTTTGAGTTCTTCCTGATGACAGGGATGCGAGAGCAGGAAGTCATGTACACGTACTGGGCGGACATCAACTTCAAAGCCTGCACGGTTCGCGTCAGCCACAAACTGGACCGAGGCTGGACGCCAAAGGCGTACAAAGAACGAGAGATTCCGATCCCGGCAAAGTTGGTGACCAGCCTGAAGGCCCTGAAGGCGAAGTCTGATAAGACATGCAACTTGGTCTTTCCGACTTCCGGCTGCAATGTGAAGATGAACTTCCTTGACGATCTCAAGGCCGTCGCCGAGCGCGCGGAACTGAACCCTGAAGACTTTTGGCTGCACAAGTTCAGAGCGACGTTTGCGACACGGTGCCTCTGGGCAGGTGTCGATCTTCGCACGGTGCAGCAGTGGCTCGGCCATTCCGACATGGAGAGCACGATGCGCTACCTGAAGCCTTCGCGCAGCCAGCATGTGCGAGAGAAGGTGAACGAGATTTTCGCTTAGCGCCCTTCTCTTCCCGCGGATTCATCGGGGTAGGCCCACCTTGGGCGATGCGAGAGCGGCCGATTCGTAATTTGCAAATCCTCCTACATTATCAACAGCTTACACTCGTGAGGGCGCGTGAAACGCGTGTTTCAGCCCCAGTATTCGTGCGGGCCGCCGTTGAGTCGTGAGCTAACACGAGAGAAACACGAGAGACTTTTCGTCGCTCTGACGCCTTGGCTGGCAGAGCTCCCGGTGCCGATCTCCCACAGGCCCGTTTCTGGATCACTTCCGGTTAGCCGACGATCCGGAAGTTTACTAGTTCAGTGAACTTCGGCCTCACCGCTATTTGAGAAGCCCGTACACCTCGACCTCGCCTCTCGCACCGAAGTACACGCGTCCATTAACAACTACGGGGATCACGAAGCGCGTCGCCAACGCGGCGCGATTGCGCTGGCTGTTCTGCTCCGAGGTGTAGATCGGCTGGTCAATCTTGTTGGCATCGAAGGCGTAGAGTATTGCCGGTCGGCCGGGGCCGTTCCATGTTTTGGTCGCGATTGCCCACACGATTGCATCCTTGTTGCCGTTTGCCGAAACAGAAGGCGTGGCGCCGGGGTTTTCAAATCTGGTGCTTGAGTAAGCACTCAGTTTCAAGTCGCCCTTATCGATGGCGTAATCGCGCAGGAAGTCGTCGCTGCAGGCAAAGAACACGTGTCCGTTCCAGTAGGCCATCGCGCCATAGCCTCCCCCGGCCATCCGGATGCGCTGAACGATGGCGTCGTCGCGGAACAATCCAGCTTGCGAGGCGCAACACAAGGTTGCACCACCACACGAGCTTCTTCAGTGGACGGGTGCCCACAAGATCCTCCTATCGACGCTTACTCTTCTCGGCGCTAACGAGTCGTTCAAGTAGCGCATAACGATGAACTGCGTTGCCAAGAGCCTCTTTGCCGTCGCGCGTTAGCCTGTAGTACTTGCGGACCGGTCGCTGGTCAGCGAACGCAGTGTGCTGGGTCTCCCAACTAGACTTGATCAATTCCTGTTGTTCAAGGCGTCGAAGAGTGGGATAAACAGTACCGCTGGGAAGACCGGTAACCTCCATGATGTCAAAACCGTAGGTATATCCAGAACTGATGGTTTGGAGTACCAGCGCTGCCGTGTACGACAATTTGAGAGTGTCGCCCATTCCGAATGTAGAACTACTACATAGTGGACCTTTCTGTCAAATCGACGAACGGCAACGATTCGACGTTACCCGGTCAGGTCGTAGGCGCTGAGGTATTTTGACACTCAACCCGAAAGTCAAAGAGAAAACGACGAATATCGTCTGCAGAACTTCGCGGCTAAAGGGGAGCGGAACTGATCATCGGCAATTGTGGGATCGTGCCCGAGTCACGGGCTAACCGGAAGTTACGTTTTCACGTTTTCAGGCGGACTCGGACGACGTTGTCCCGAAGTCGGCTTCGAGGAGATCTACCGAAAACAAGTCAATCGCAAAAGGACGCGGCGGGAGCGATCTCCGCGAAGCCCGTTTCTGGATAACTTCCGGATTGCCAACCGGAAACTAGCTTAGTTTCTGTTCATAACGGCAGTTTCCGGTACGAATCCGACAGACAGCCAATAACATTCGGCTTGCCCGTCATCCGGATACAAATCATGTCCCGGAAAGTACCGTCCTGGCGAGGGCTATTTGTCGCATGAAGGACTTATTGCTTTCTTGGCTTGTCGACTTCGACAAGTAACTGGATGCAAACGGCCGCGCTTGGCTCTAGAAGATTGGGGATTTCGTAATCTGAGTCAGAGCAGGCCGATGCGCTGGAGGAGCTCTTGAAAACGATGGTCGGAGCGATAGCGATCGAAGATCGGATCGACGGCGAGGTATCCCATCCAGACGGCGCGATCGCCATACGCGGCTTGCAGCCATTTAAATGCGTCTTCCTTGTTGTTCAGCGCTGCGTAGATCTGAGCCAACCCGTAGGGCGAAACGTAACGCTTCCTTGAGATGGTTTCCAGTTCGTGCGCGATTCGAAGCGCTTCACGCTTCTGCCCTGCCGCGGCAAGAGCAACCGCGACCTGCGCCTTGTAAAGTGGGCTATCCCCTGACAGACTCGCCGCCCTCTTCAGCTCGCTGACGCCCTCGCTGCGCGAGCCTGCCTGAACATAGCCCTCGCCGAGCAGAAGGTGCGCAGCTGCGAAGTTCGAATCCAACTCAACAGCGTTTCGGGCTTGTTCGATTGCCCGCGAGTAGTCACGTGCCTGGTAGTAGCGGAGTGCCACCCAGGAGCCGATCATGAGATTAAGTGGATCGAGTTCCAGTGCGCGGCGGGCTTCGGCCAGTGCCTCGTAATGGCGCCTCTTGATGGAAAGATAGTCTCCGTACCAGTGGTGCGCATTTGCGTATTGAGGATCCAATTCCAGGGCACGCCTGAACTCGGACTCCGCTCCGGCCCATTCCCAATTATGGCTAAGTACAAGGCCCAGGGAGGCGTGGGCTTCAGCCGACTCTGGATCGATCTCGACCGCTTTGCGCGCGGCCGCGTAAGCCTTCGGGAGCGCGTCGGCCGGGGACTTGAACCCGTGCCACGTAAGTCCGCTGTTGCAGTCGGCCAGCCCGGAATATGCCGCGGCGTAGGTTGGATCGCTGTCAATGGCCTGCTGAAAATAATGCTCCGCATTTTGCATGCCGTCGGCGGTTCGCTTGTTCCAGTAGTAGCGACCTTTCAAATACGCCTCGTGTGCTTCAGGCCTTGCTTGCCGCGGATTCGCTAGACGTGTTTTCTGTTCTTCGGTGAGAGCGATGTGTATTTGGCTTGCGATGCTTCGCACCACGGAGTCCTGCACAGCAAGCAGATCTTTGAGTTCGCGGTCGTAATTCTCGGTCCAGAGGTCCGTCTGATTTTGTGCCTGGATGAGTTGAACGGTGATGCGTACACGGTCCGACCAGCGACGAACGCTGCCTTGGACAAGATAGTCCGCGTTCAGTTCTTTACCGATCTCCCTCGCAGCCAGGTTGCTGCCTTTGTACTTTGCAACCGAACCGCGGGCTACTACGGTGAGTCGATCCCGATTCAGCTTTCCGACCTGGGCGATCAGTTCTTCAGTCAGGCCGTCACTGAAGAACTCCTGGTCGGGATCGCTACTCAAGTTCTCGAACGGCAGGACAGCGATGACTATCTTGCCCTGGGAATGCGTGGGCGGGCTCGATGCTCGTCGCCAGCCCCAAACTGCCAGGAATGACAGAAAGCACGCGACTGAGAGCAATGCCACTCCTCCAACAAAGAGCCGCCTGTGGGCCTTCCGATTCCCTTGTCCATGAATGGTTCCGGAATGCGCCGCGTTCTCTGCCGTACGATCTTCATCTGGCTCGACTAGACGCAGTCTCCGGGCTTGTAACCAGCCATCGAGTTCCGACACGAAATCCCGGTCGCTGGTAGGGACGACCGATGCCTCTGGCTCGGAACCTGCGCTTGCCTCTTTGGGAGCAATGACCAGCGCGATGAAGCGATACCCCTGCCCAGTCACTGTCTGTATGAATCGCGGGGTCTCGGCGTCATCCTTCAGGACCTGGCGAAGCTTGCGGACCGCGCCCCGGATACTGTTGTCGGTATCCAGGAAGACACCCTGGCTCCAAACCCTGGAAACGATTTGATCCCGGGTAACAATCTCGTCCCGGTGCTCAAGCAGAAGGAGAAGGATCTCGAAGGGGATACGCTCCAGCTTCAGCACATGACTGCCACGGCGCAGCCTCCTAGGACGCAGGTCTAACTCGTAGCCTTCGCCGAACCGGATCGGTTGCTCTACTCCAGCTGGCTCGGAAGCCATGGCACACCCCAAGGAAGCGCAATGATTTTACACCACATCGGAAACAGTGACGCAAGTGCAAGCGCCCCCTGGGTTTAGAGCGACACAAAGCATAATGGTACGACACACGCTCCGATATGGACAACAACGTCCGCTGCTGCAAGGATGCCGACCACACCGACCGAAGGCCAGTGAAGAATCAGGAGGGAAGCACAATGAAAAAGATACATGGCGACACAAAGAAGCGCGCTCTCGGGCTATGCATGTTGATCGCGACCCTATTCGGGTCTGCCGTGGCAAAAGCCGATGTCGTATTGGAGTGGAACGCGATCGCGGTAAACACAGCGGTCGTGAACGGCCAGAACCCATTCGCCCAAGCACGATTCGCAGCGATCGTACAACTCGCAGTATTCGAGTCCGTGAACGCCATTACGGGCGAGTATCGTCCCTATCTCGGAACCATCGTCGCCCCGCCAGGAGCATGCCCCGAAGCTGCAGCCATCCAGGCTGCATATCGCGTGCTCAGCACCTATTTTCCAGCCAGCGCCTCAACGCTCGACGCAGAGCGCGCCACCTCCCTGGCGTCTATACCGGACGGCCAGGCCAAGACCGACGGCATTGCCACGGGTGAAGCCGCAGCTTTGGCCATGATTGCTCTGCGCGCAAACGACGGATCGTCGCCTCCGCAATTCAAAATACCCGGGCCGCCGGTTCCGGGAGAATGGCAGGCCACCCCGAGCTGTCCAATTGTGAATGGAATCGCGGTCGGAATCGCGTTTCAATGGCAGAACATAACTCCGTTCGGCATTGCCAGTGCTCGTGAGTTTCTCCTCGATCCGCCGCCGGCGCTCGCGAGCCGCGCATATGCGAAAACCTACAACGAGGTGATGACGGTGGGAGGCATCGACAGCACAGAGCGACCCCAAGATCGCGCTAATGTCGCGCTCTTCTATGCGGCGTCCTCGCCAACGCAAGTCTTCAATCAGGCGGTTCAGCAGGTTGCACAGGAACGGTGGCATTCGCTGTCCGAAAATGCTCGAGCCCTGGCCCTCATGAACATGGCGACAAATGATAGCTTGGTCGCGGCATTCCTCAATAAGTATCACTACAATTTCTGGCGACCCGAAACGGCGATCCATGCCGGTGACACAGACGGTAATCCGAGAACTGTTGGTGATCCCAGCTTCGTCCCCTTTATCACGACTCCATGCTTCCCGAGTTATCCTTCTAACCATGGCAGCGCTGCGAATAGCGCAGCCGAGATTCTGAAACGCATCTACGGTGAAGGCGGGCATTCCATTACATTGTCAAATCCCGCCGTGCCCGACATCGTATTGCAATACACGACGTTCAAGCAGATTACCGACGATATCTCCGACGCGCGCGTCTACGGTGGGATACATTTTCGAACCGATCAGGTCGCTGGCGAGCACCTGGGAGAAGCAATAGGCAAGGCCGTGTACAAACGCAACTTACGTCGCATGCACGATGACGACTGAGCGCTCAGATCGAGAGCGACTCGCCATTCGTGTCTCGCGGTCCGCTGGTTGAGCGGCTGCGGTGCACGAATGGCTAACCCGTGCGGGGTCTCTCGACCCAGGTTCGCCCGCCCAGCGATCTACACCTTCGGGATTCTGAGCGGATAACGGGCAAGGTCGTCGCCGCCGCCCGATCCATCCTCACCTATCAGATCGGTCTTCCCGAGGGCTGTCGGCAGATGAGTCGGAATTTGGTGTGGCTTGCACCCTTCGAAACGGGCCTGCCGACCGTATTCGATGAGTACCTGAAAGAAGTTCGCGGCTTTCCGCTCGGCTCGGAACGTCTGCTTTGGGATCGCAAGGTTCTTCAGGAAAAGGACGTTTCCCTTGAAGCCACGAACCAGCGATTTCGCAATCAAATCTTTGATACATGTTGGGCTGTCATCGCCCGCTTTGGTGAGCCAAGCAGCCCCTCAGCCAGTCCGCCCGCGACTGGTAAATAGCGAAAAATCCCCGGACGGAACACCCCGTGAATGCTGGTGCTGGATTGCAGCGCAGGACGGGCATAGAATGGTCCGACACTAATGCTGAAGTACGAATACATCAACAAGGAATGGATTGTGTCTCCCACGGCAGGTCGTGTCTATCGCGCTTCCGCAACCCTTTCGGTCGCACTGTTTTTCGGCTGGTGTGCGCTATTGTTTGTCGGTGGGATTCCCTCGACTATTGCGCCCGTCATGAGACTGTTGCTGTTGGCTGGTGTCCTCGGAGCCGGAATCACATTTGTCGGAATGGAGTTCTTTTTGTTTCGCTTCGATGATTCGCATCCGTTGAAACAGATTGTTTGGTTCTTGGTGATGCTATTCCCCTTACTTGGGGCGGCTCTATACTGCTTCATCGTGTATTCGCGTTCGAATGCACTCAAAAGCACCTATCCCAAGCGCCCAGAAGGCGCGTCACTCTAGTATGTGCCTCGCCACAATCCAAGTTGCACCAAGATTTATTTCTCTTAACTTGAATCACGGATCAACTTGGCAGGTGAGGAGCACTGTGCTGTGTGCGATTCCGGCGCGAGGTGGACACTTTCCCCGAAGATCGAGGAGTCGCTTGGAGACCGGCTTTCGGAGATGTGGTCTTACGCGGCCTGATCGTAGCGATGGTGCAGGCCACCGATTCGCTCGTGAGCAACAATGCGACCCCGAGTTGCTAAACGAATTCTGCCGCCAGGTGTTTGCTTTCTCAAACCTAGGTGAGTGCGGTCGTCGTGGTAATAGCGAACGTAGTCAGCAAGGAGTCGCTTCAGATGGCGTTCGTTGAGAGCGATGATGTGGTCGAGCAGATCGCGGCGGCAGCTACCCACCCAGCGCTCGGCAACCCCGTTCTGCCAGGGGCTCTGGATCGAGGTTTGCAGGCCAGTAATTTGCAGGGCGCGAATGGCAACCGGCACATCCAATCCATACTTCTGATCGTGGTCGAAGAGGAGGAATCGGGGAGAGGATTGGTAGGGAAACGCTTCGCGCAGCTGCTGGACGATCCAACTGCTGGTTGGATGCGGGGTGACGTTGAAATGCAGGATGCGACGCCGGTCATGGCTAATGATAAAAAAGCAGTAGAGCAGGTTGAACGTGACGGTGGGGACCGTAAAGAAGTCCATGGCGGCAATGGCTTCGCGATGATTATGAAGAAACGAAAGCCAACGCTTCGCAGGTTCTGGATTTCTGGGTGCACGGCGCATCCAGCGGGAGATCGAACGCTCCGATACATCGAAGCCGAGCATGACGAGTTCGCCGTGGATGCGAGGCGCACCCCAGGTGGGATTTTCAACGACCATTTGAAAGATCAGGTCACGGATTTCTTTGGAAATTCTCTTCCCGCCGCCCACTGGGTTTCTGGGTTGGCACAGCACGGTCCAGTACCGTCGGAATCNNAGCGCGGTACCAGCGGACAACTGTCTCGGGCATGACGAGGAAGAGCGACTGTTTCCAGCAAGCCCAGAATTGGCGAGCGGCGACCCAAAAGAGTTTGTCGAGCAGACCGAGTTTTGGTTTGGGATGTCTGCGTTTTAACACGACAAGCTGCTGTCGAAGAGCCAGGTTTTCCAGAAGCAGATTTTGTCGGTTGCGAAAGATGCGGAGGGCTGCTCCAAACCACAGGCAAAACAGGTCGAACATGGTGGCAGAGTTATAGCAGATGAGATTCTCGCCTGCACGCCTGCACTCCAATGTTGTTGATTTCAAAGCCGGACAGAATTGTGGCGAGGGACAATGGTATAACTGTTATACTGATGCGATTTCACTTCGACGAGCGGAAGAGCGGGCGGTTAAGAGCAAACCCGAAAAGAGGCGTCGGATTCGATGAGGCGCAGGAGATTTTCTCGCACCCGTACTACCTTGACCAGCGCTCAGATCTGCCCGAGCAGTACCGGGCGATCGGATGGGTGGGCGAGCAGTTGTACACCGTCATTTTCGAAGTGCGCGAGGACGAAGAAGGAGAGTACTACCACCTTGTGACTCTCTGGAAAGCCACCAAGCAGGAGCAGCAACTTTATGCAGAACACTCATAGACGTCGGAAACCAGTTTCTGCAGAAGCCATCGCCCGCCTTGCGGACGAAGGGAAGGACGTGTCACGGTTCTTCACCAATTCCGGACGAATGATGGGTCCGATACAGAGGGTGAATGTTGACCTGGCATCGGGCATGCTGGAAGAACTGGACAGGGCCGCTAAAGAGTTGAACATCAGCCGACAGGCGGTGATCAAAACGCTGATACGCCAAGCGCTCGACCAGCAGTATCTGGCACGAGGGAGCCGCGCCTCTGGCAAGGGGAAATAGAATGCCTCCGGCAAACGGCTACTTACAGCGCGACTATCAGTGCTGTGCGGCGCCGAGAGACAACCCAGCGAAGAGTTGTGCGATTGCTGAACTGTGGTCCGACTGTGGTCCAATAACTGTGCTTTGGTGTCTTTTCAATGACTCTCTGTCGTTCCCGGCGCCGTCAAGTCGTTGAAATACGCTGCTGTCGTTTATTCTGTTGGCCTCAAAACCCAAAGGTCAGTAGTTCAATTTTTGTCTTTACGTTTGCCTTCGTGGTGCCCCGCGGCGCGGGCTTAGCTCTAGCGTCCATGTTCTGTCTGCGCTCAGTTTTGCACGTCCCCGTGCCATTTCCGTGCCGTTAACGCGGAATTGCACCGAACTAGCCGCGTTAGATGCCATCTGCCGCGGTCTAAGTGTATGTAACTACATTAGGGAGCGTTTTCGAATCCCACTCTCTCCGCCAACTTATTTATAATCAATCAGTTATGGAGATTTTGTGGCCAACTCGTGCCCCACTCTCGCCACTGGTTTTCATCTTTAGAGTGAGCGACATACCGTTTTGCACAGCCAAACAAAGGTCCAATAAGGCTGAAACTCAACTGTTTCACAATCAGTTGTTCGGTCCAGAAACGCGTCAAAGACGAGGACGTACCCGGCTTCAGTATCTTCAGCCGGCGCGAGGGAACAGTCCGCCACTTCTACAGCGGCGAAAGTGAGTGGCGCGATGGCCGGCCCTGGACAGGACCCGCGCGGCGCCCCAGATCTCGACCCCCTCTGGCTAATGCTTGACCTGACGCCGGAGGGTCGCGGCACTCACTGGTACCCGAACCTCAACTACCGGCAACAATTGGTGAGAAGACTGCGCTCGGTTGAATCGAATCGCAGGGAAAACTGGGAAAGATACATTGCCGAAATTGTCAAAACCAAAGAAATTTATGTCAACCGTTTTTGCGATCGGTAATGTTTCTCAGGTGTGATATCAAATCTGTCGCGATTTTGGACTTCGCCACGCAATGCTCTAGATCAAGCGAGTCGGCGATGTGTCGCAAGAGCGCTGGTTCCTGCTCGCTCATGATGACAACCGTTGTCGCAAGTTGTGCTCCGGCAGGCCGCTTCGAGCGGCCCGTAATAGTAAGCTGAAGATCTCGACGCTTGGAAGTCGATGAGTCTAAACCCGGCTTTTCTGTGGGTCGCGGCCAACCGAACCCGCGACGGCTCTCGGATGGTCGCTAGCCTTGATCGGAAACGCCGTGGGCACAGTTTTGGGGCGAAGCAGAATCTCGATCCGAGGCGTTTTCGA
>PLEA01000084.1 GCA_003136335.1 Acidobacteriaceae bacterium
GCGATCTCACGCTCAATTCCAAACGAAGCCTGTTGCGCGATCGGGGGCCGATAGCCCGGTTGATTCACGAAAACCACCTGCAGCGGACCGACGGGACCGCTGTTCGTAACATCGACGCCAAACGGAGCCACCGCAGCAGGAGTGATACATGCGGCATTTCCGGGAGCGGGTGTCGTGCATTGAATCGATCCTTGCGCAAACAACCCCGCGAAAATAGTCGGCGCTCCTGCCAACCCTAAAGCTGGAACTCCACCGATCGGATCTACATAAATAGAAATTTCCCGGTTGCAAGGGCTGGAGCCGCTGCCGGGTATGACGGGTACCCCGAACTGCGAGAACCCGCAGATCGCTGTCAAGTTTGCCACCTGCCCGGCTGGCGTGCTGTTTTCGACCGCAGATTTGTTCTTGTTTACCACCCCCAGGCTCAAGTCCACGTCGGGAATCTGAGCATCAACCGGCCCGTAGAAGATTCCGTACCCACCGCGGATCACCGTCTTGTGGTCTTTCAAGGGATCCCACGCGAAAGAAACCCGCGGCGCAAAATCCTTCTTATAGGTGGTCAAAGGAGTGAATTGAGAGTCCAATTCATAGCGCAGCCCGTAGTTTAGAGTAAAGCTTGGCGTGACCGTCCACGAGTCCTGCCCGTACACCGACGTCAGCGGTCGGGTGTAATAAGGATAGGTCGGATTGCCAAAGCCCTGCTGGTAGACCTCAGGAAGTCCGAACGATGCCGACTGCAAAGAAGTCAAACTGGGAAGCAATGGGGTCAGCAGGTCGCCAGGGAGCGATCCAAACACAAAACGTCCGGGGAAAAACGTGTGCGACTCGGTGTGATTCCCGCGAAGTATTTCCGAACCACCGAACCTTAACGTGTGATGGCCGCGGATCACGGTGAAATTGTCTGCGAACTCGTATCGCCGCAGGATCGTGAGATTGGGAAGGAATATGTTCGTTCCCAGATTATTGATAAAACCGGGAATCTGGAGTCCCACCTCTCCTGGCACATTGGGGATCACTCGAAAGCTGTTGTAGTCCCATTGCACGCGGGCCTCATTTTCTGTGCTCGGACTGAACTGGTGGTACCAGGCACCCTGGAAATTATTGTCATAGTTGTGAACCGAACTGCCCGCCGAAAAAGCGGTCAGTGATTGCACGTCGGGAGATTCCTCTAGGTCATGTCCATATCTGTAAGTAAGAGAAAGCTGGTTGTTCGTGTTGAATCGGTGATCCAAGCGGCCAGACGCCAGGTATTGGTGCGAGTCGTAAGGAAAGACTCCACCGTCGGTCTCGAACTGATTCACAAGAAAGGCGTCCACAGGGCTGATGGCCGGGTTCACGGTTAGAGTCCCGGTAAGGACTTGCGCACATACCGCCCCGGGCAGGTTCGTCGTTGGATTCGGGGCTGGCAAGCCCAGTTGCAGGGCAACTGCTGCGCCCACCGGACCGCTGAGGCAAGGCACCATGGTCGCTCCAGTCAGTGCCAGCCCCGCAATCGCCGCGTTCTGCGACGACGATGGACGAAAAACATCCGTATTCGTCAGGATAGGAACCGCGGTCTGCGCATTCTGGTGCAATCCCTCAAAAGCGACGAACAGAAATGTCTTATCCCTCTTAATGGGGAATCCAACTGCGCCACCGAATTGTTGGCGGCTCAAAGTGTCCTTGATTGGCGTACCCACGGAATCTGGGTTGGCGGGATTGAACGTCGCACCCGGCGGCAAAGCCTGGCTGAACGAAAATGGATTCTGGGCGTCCATGGCATCATTGCGGAAAAAGCCGTAGAGGGTGCCGTGCACGTTGTTGGTAGCCGACTTGGTCACAATGTTGATGGAGGCGCCGGTAGCTGATCCCAGGTCGGCCGAATAGTTGCTGCGGTTGATTTGGAATTCCTGCACCGCATCCTGGCTCACGGTCAGTCGCACGCCACCGGCGTCATCTCCGGTTTCTCCGCCATCCACGGTAATGCTGTTTCCTCTGCCATTACTTCCGTAGAAGGAAAGACCGCTTTGCGGTGTCTGTTTGACCCGATAATCCTGATCCCCAGCCAGCCGGGAGGAATCGGAGACGCCAGGCATAAGCAAGGTGAAGGTAAGGTAATCGCGACGGTCAATCGGCAGGTCGGCGATGTACTCCTGGCTGATTCTGTCCGCCTGACTTCCTCTTTCCGTTTCCACCACTGGCGGCTCGCTCGTCACCTCAATTACTGTCGCCACCTGCGACGGTTTCATGCGGAAGTCCGAAATCACCGTCTGCCCCACGGCGACCGGGACGCTCTTGCGAAGGTCGGTTGCAAAACCGGATAGCGCCGCACTCACTTCATAGGTCGAGGGGGAGAGTCCAGCTACCCGGTACTGACCCGCGCCATCGGTCACGACCGTGCGCTTCCTGCCAGTCTGCGTGTCAACCACACTGACAGTAACTTTGGGCAAAACCGCACCCGCGGAGTCGGTTACGGTTCCAGTAATATCTCCCGACGAGCCAACGCCCTGCGCCTGGGCCAGACTGGTTGCCAGCAGCAAGCACACAAACGTACATGCGAGTGACTTCATAGGATTCTCCTTACGGAAGTATCTGCACATCGCCGCATTGGTCCGGCGTATTCCCCAACGCATAGCAATTCCCTAAAGCCCGCCCGGTGCCGCGACAACCCTAAAAGCCGTCAATTGTGCTCCAGCTGCCCATTTCGTCCTCGATCAAGAATTCAAATCGTGTCCAACGAAACCGCAGATTGTGAGAGTTAGTATCACATAAGAGTCACTAACGTCAAGAAGTGAAACGTCGATATTTCCGAGGCGGTATATGGCGACAATGCGCAGGACGAAACTCCGACCTCGTCGGATTCCCGCGACCAGCCCCTTAGGGAGTCAGGACGATTCGGCCGGAGACTTCGCCTTTGCGCAACAGATCCAGCGCCTCGTTGGCTTCAGCAAGCGGCCGCTTAACCACATGGCAGCGTATCTTCCCGGCGGCAGCCATGGCGAGTACTTCCCGCAAGTCTTGCCGAGTACCGACCGTTGATGCATGGATCCGGACTTCTCGCGCTGCCATCAGAATCGGCGCGAAACAGATGTTTTCAGCGGGCAATCCCACGACGAGCAGAGTACCGGCGGGCCGGAGGCAGGAAAACGCTGTGTCATAAGCTGCCTTTGCGGCGGAAGTAACAAGTGACACGTGGATTCC
>PLEA01000271.1 GCA_003136335.1 Acidobacteriaceae bacterium
TCGTCGCCGTCGATTCCCGCGCCTCAACCGGTGCGCGCTGCCGGCTGGGAAGACACTTCGAAGCGCTGGCCGTAAGAGGTTGAAACAGAACTGGCGCTGATTCCCACGCCCTGCGGGCGTGAGGATTGAATTTCTTGCAGCCGGGGATGCGTCCCGGGCTGTCGTGTTTGTAGAAGGCGGTAGGGAGATATTGGCGCAGGAAACAGCAGGTCTCTCCGCTCCGGTCGAGATGACAGATTTTATTTAGGCCAATACAGCCTTCAGCGTGCCCAACGGGGAAACTGCTCTAACCTTCCCACAATTCAAGCTTCCACAATTTCACGCAGGGCTGCCAGCAGGCGGTCTACTTCGTCTTGTGTGTTGTAGTGCACGATTCCGATGCGCAGGAAGCCGCCGGACTTTTCGACGTCTAGATGCTCAGTCAGGTTCAGGGCGTAGTAGTTGCCATCCCAGGTGAAGAAGCCGCGGTCACCGAGTTTGGTGGCCAGTTCGAGCGGAGTGTGATTGGCGATGCGCACGGCTAGCGTGGCGCAGCGCTCGTGGAGGCGCGCGGGATTGGTGATGCCGTAGATGTTTAGGCCGGGAATTTTCTGCAGGCCGGCGATCATTCTTTTCAGCAGGGCACGCTCGTGCTCGTGGATGGCTTCGTAGGCGGCTTCGATGGCGGCGCGACGTGTGGCAACTTGGGGACGGCCGCGGCGGCCAATGTCAGCCAGATATTCGACGCAGACGGCGATGCCGGCGATGCATTCGTGATTGAGCGTTCCCCACTCCCAGCAATTGGGAATTGCGTTCGTGTTTGGGCGGACTTTGTACGGGCGCAAGCGCTGGAGGTGTTCGCGCTTGCCGAAGAGCACGCCCATGTGCGGGCCGAAAAACTTGTAGGTCGAGCACACCAGAAAATCGCAATCGAGCGCGGCCACGTCGATCAGGCCGTGGGGGCCGTAGTGCACGGCATCGATATAGGCGAGTGCACCGGCGCCGTGGGCTAGGCGGACGATTTCTTTTACGGGATTGATGGTGCCTACGGCATTCGAGGCGTATCCGGCGGCGACGAGCTTAGTCTTTGAATTTATTTTCGACGCGAGGTCGGCCATGTCGAGAGTGCAATCTTCGTCGTGGATTTCGGCCCAGCGGACGGTGATGCCGCGGTCTTTTTCCAGATTATCGGCCATCGCCAGCCAGGGGGAAACGTTGGCGTCGTGGTCGAGGCGCGTGACCACGATTT
Organism: Acidobacteriaceae bacterium; assembly: GCA_003136335.1. The sequence continues at coordinate 1,229 of PLEA01000271.1, forward strand.
CGTCGCCCGGTTTAAGCTCGCGGCCGATGGCGCGGCTCATGGCGTAAGTCAGTGTCGTCATGTTGGGACCGAAGACGACTTCGTCGGCGCCGCAGTGCAGGAAGTCGGCCATGGCGTTGCGCGCTGCGGCGATCATGGCGTCGGTGTGGCGGCTGGTGGCGTAGGCTCCGCCAGTGTTGGCGTTGTCGCGGCGCAGGTAGTCGGCGATGGCGTCGATCACGCGCTGCGGGGTTTGCGTCCCTCCGGGGCCGTCGAGGAAGGTGGCGGGGTGGCCGTTAACGCTTTGCGCGAGCGAGGGGAATTGGGAGCGGACCCAGGTGAGATCGAGGGCGGACGGAGAACGAATCTCGCTCTGCATGATCATGGCTTATTTTTTACCACGGTTTACCAAAGCGCCACCGAGGTCGAACACCTGCGATGGATCCACCTCGACAGCCTTGCCTTTGACCCACTTTGAAAACCAGCAAAAGCCCCAAGCCCAGAGTGCCCACCAAAGGAGCATACGAAGCAGCAGCCAAAGGGGAAGAGGGTTGGACAAAAACCGAAACAAAAAGAGGCCTAGAGCACACCCGAGTACAGTCAAAACCCCGACGAATCGAAGAAGTGAAGCGACCCGCGGGAGGACCCAGCGTGTCGTAATCGGATGCGTAATCGGACTTGGCCGTCGTGGCAGGACGAGCATGCTAGCAGCGTAGAAGGCGACCCATATGAGCAAAGGCATCCAACGGTACCCTCTCATCATCGTCCAGATGCCCGCCGCCACGCATGTAGCCGTCAGGAAAAGCTGAACGAGAATTCGGGAGTATTTTATTGCCCACATGGCGGCTGAGTCCTGCGGTCCCATTTGTACCCGCCTGGGCTAGACATTGTCCACTGAAACACTATGCGAGGCTTCCGATGGAGAAAGGCGACCACTGGGTCTGAAGCCCGGGGATGTCGGAACGCGCGTACGCGGCCCTCAAATGGCCGCGCTTCCACGGCGCCTTACCTGGTCACTGCTCTGACAAAATCTGCGAGCATGCCATAGGCGGTCGCATACAAGCCGGGATTTTCTTCGGTGATAGCTAGGCCGGGGAAGATGTCGGTTTCGAAATAGATGTAGGACGACGTGCCGGCGATGCGCGCCATGGGCTGGGTGTTCAGGACTTTTTCGGGGCGCACGCTGGCTTGCACTCCGCTCGGGGTGCGGGTGGCGCGGCAGACTAGTTTGTAGGGCCAGCCATCGCGCTTGGCGCCGCGCAGGGTGTTGGGGCTCAGGTCGCGGATGCCTTCGCGGTCGATGTCTTGCAGACGGACGGGCAGATCCATCAGAACCGTGATCAGCGCGGCGGTTTTTACGGCGGCGTCCCAGCCGTCGATGTCGTGGGTGGCGTCGGTTTCGGCGATGCCGAGGGCTTGCGCTTTTTTCCGGGCTTCGTCGAGGGTGAGGCCTTGCTCCATCTCGCCTAGGATTACGTTGGTGGTCGAGTTGAGAATTCCGTGAAAGCCCTGCAGGTGAATGGCGGGGAGTTGGTCGAACAGAGAGAAGATGGGAACGCCGTCCATTACCGTGGATTCGAAGAGGAAACGTTTGCCGCGAGCGGCGGCCAGATCGCGCAGTTCGCGGTAGGCGTGAACGATGGGGCCTTTGTTGGCGGTAATGGCGTGGGCTCCGTGCTCGAGGGCGGCGCGGATGTGGTCGACGGCGGGCTGGCCGTTTTCGACATTGAGCGATGTGGCTTCGAAGAGGACGTCGGCGCGGGCGGCGGTGAGCCATTCGTGGACAGGGTGTGGGCGCGGGCGAGTCGCCCGCGCGATGTTGGGAAGAGAATCGGACAGCGTTTCTGAATTTAGTCCGTCCGGATCTGCGATCCAGCCCAGGCGGCGCGAGGCGATTCCGGTGATGCGGTACGAGATACCGCGGCGGTCGCGCAGTTGCTGGGCGCGCTCTTCGAGAAGGCGGACGAGAGTCCGGTTGACGTTGCCGAAGCCGAGGAAACAGAGGTTGTAGGTGTGAATCGCGGCTCCCTCGCACAGGGGCTAAAGCCCGATGGATTTCTGACGGCCCTGCCGCGGCGCTGAAGCGCCGCCCTTCCACGGTGGCGCAGGCGACTGATCCTCACCCTGAAGACGACTGCTCCTCAACTGAAATGGAATCCGGCTAGCCTATCCCATCACTGTGGTGTGCTCGGGTTTGATTTTGTAGAGCACGCGGACTTCGTTAGGCTTCGCGTAGGGATATTTATCTACGCCTAGGTATTTCTTGGCCAGCTTGTTGATGTTCTCGTCGGCACCGTCTTCTGTGATTTCGACGACGCGGCCGCGAATCTCGAGATAACGATAGGGATTTTCGGGATCGATGATGGCGAGCGAGACGCGGGGATCGCGGCGAACGTTGCGGTCCTTCTGACGTCCTTTGGCGGAATTGAAGATCACGTTCTCGCCGTCAAAGTCGCACCACACGGGCGTGACCTGCGGGCGGCCGTCGGGCATCAACGTCCCTAGACTGGCAAAGGCCCGCTTCTGAAAAAGATCGCGGTATTTCTCGGGGATGACTTGCGGCATAAGGGCCTCCGGAATTTGGATTCCAGCATTATAGAACGAGGGCGGGGCGGGCGCGCCTTTGCGTTTGTTTTGCTCTTGGTTAAAATGATGGCCCCATGAATTCACTGCAGAGTAGTCGGAGCCTTTCGCCGCGGCGAGCGATCATTCTCGCCCTATTGTTTTTTCTTCTGGTGGCCGCTTCGTTGCCGGCGTGCGCGGCAAGTGGGCCCACCGAGAAGTATCCGCCGACGATTGTGTTTATGACGGATTTCGGCGTTGGCGATGACTCGGTGGCGATTTGCCGCGGCGTGATGTACGGCATTCTGCCCGAGGTGCGGATTGTCGATCTGACGCACCAGGTCACGCCCTTCTCGATTCTGGATGGGGCGCGCTTTCTGTTTGGCGCGTCACCGTACTTTCCTGCGGGCACAGTTTTTGTGGTGGTGGTGGACCCGACCGTGGGCAGTACGCGCAAGGCAATCGTGGCCCGATCGAAGCGTGGGCAGTATTTTGTGTTGCCGGATAATGGGCTGCTGACGCTGGTCGAGCAGCGCGACGGCATCGAAGGTGTTCGCGAGATTACCAATCCCGAGTGGATGATCGGGAGCAAGCTGTCTTCTACATTTCATGGGCGCGACATTTTTTCGCCGGTGGGGGCGCACATGGCGCGCGGCGATGACTGGACGAAGGTCGGCCCGGAGATGGCGGTGAAGGATCTGGTGCGGTTGGAGTTGAAGGCGGCCAGACTCGATGAGCACGGACTGAATGCTACGGTGATCGCGACGGACGGGCCCTTCGGCAACCTGGTGACCAATGTGGATGGCGACGACTTCCTGAAGCTGGGATACCACCGCGGCCAGGAAGTTCCGGTCAAAGTCGGCGACAAAGAGTTGAAGATGAAGTTCGTGAAAACTTTCAGCGACGTGCCGGTGAACCAGCCACTGTTGTATATCGACTCGCGGGGGCACCTCGGGCTGGCGGTGAACCAAAATAGTTTTGCGGCGACCTACGGAGTGAAGCCGCCGGCGGCGTTGTTTATTCCGCGGGCGAAGTGAGACGTTGCTTTTGGGTGGCGCAGCGCT
>PLEA01000485.1 GCA_003136335.1 Acidobacteriaceae bacterium
CCCTTCATGCTGCGACGAAAAACCATCATCGTGCTGGTCATCACTCTTATGGTGACGACGATGGTTACTGCGTTCTCGATCTTGTACATCTCGCAAATTCTGCGCCTGCGTATCACTAATGCGAACGAAACGGCAATGAGCCTGACTCATCAGTTGGCCTACGCCGCATCCAATGCTGTACCCGATTTCAACAGTACATCGATCGATACCAGCAACTCCGCCGCGGTACGCCGTGCGTTGGCGGATTACGTGCAAACCGACGTTGCCCTCAACAACCTGCTCCAATCCGATCCCGGCGATTGGAGGTTTATCTACGATGTGTCCATCGTTGACGTTAATGGCAAGGCGTTGCTCCATACCAATGCCAGTATGGTGGGCAGGGTTATTCCGCCACGTCCCGACTTCCAGCAGGTCGTAAATGCCCACTTCCGCGAACAGATTCATCTGGTCTTCAGCCCAGCCGAAGTTTACGACGTGACCTACCCGTTGGAATTGACTGGCGAGCCTTTCGGTACGATCCGTATCGGCGTGCAAACCGTTTTTCTGAAGAGCGAGGTGCAGACCCGGCTGATGAGGGCGGCTTATGTTTCGGTCACGCTGATCTTTGTGTCACTGTTTCTGGCTGCTGGAATCTCTAACCTGGCCTTGGGCCCTCTGAAGAAAATCAGTCGCAATCTCGATAGTGTAAGCGCGGGGGATGCAGAGGCACTTTACGGGGATGAGTCGCGGCGCGATGAGTACGGCCTCGTCTCTCTGAAAATTGCCAACCTGGGCCGCCAGATTCGCGACAGCAGAGAAATTTTCTCGGCTCTTAAGGACAACGTCGATCAACTCATGGCCAAACTGCAGGACGGTCTGATGCTGTTTGCGCGCGATTCGCGCGTGGTGCTGGTGAGCGCGCCCGTGGAAGGTTTTCTTGGCCGCCCTCGCTCCGAACTCCTGGGACATACGGTTCACGAGGTATTTGATCGGGATTCTCTGTTAGGCGCTGCCCTGCTTGAGGCTTTTGAACGACGTCGTCCGTTGTCGCAGCGGGAGTTTGAAGCCGCAAGGGGTAAACGGGTCCAGGTATCCCTCGACTTCGTGCAGGAAAGAAATTCGCAGATCGGCGCCCTGCTGATTATGCGTGACACGGAATCGGTGCGGCGCATTGGCGATGAAATTGAGATGTCACGCCGCCTCTCCGCCAGCGGGCGCCTGACACGGGGCGTGGCCCATGAGGTGAAGAATCCCATCAACGCGATCGTTCTGCACTTGCAACTGCTGCGCAACAAACTGGCGCATCAGGAGCCCGATACGCGGCGGCACATGGATATTATTGATGCTGAAATCCGCCGCCTGGATCGGGTGGTGCAGACGCTTGTCGATTTCACTCGACCGCGCGATCTTCGCCTGGAAGAAGTGGATTTGCGCCGCCTGATGGAAGATGTGGCGCAACTCGCCGCTCCGGATGCTGAGCAGCATGGTGTGACCATCGAGCGTCATATGCCGGAGCAGCGGCTAGCGATCAAGGTCGACATGGATCTGATGAAACAGGCCCTGCTCAACGTTGTGATTAACGGAGTCCAGGCCATGCCACAAGGAGGGCTGCTCACCATCTCCGCTCGACGCGAAAACAATGCTGTATTGGCCGAAATTCGCGATGAGGGTGGCGGAATTCCGCAAGACATGCACGACAAGATTTTCGAACTGTACTTCACTACAAAGAAAGATGGCAGCGGCATCGGCCTGGCGCAGACCTATCAGATTCTGCAATGGCACTATGGTTCGGTGGACTTCGAATCTGCTGAAGGGGCCGGAACGGTTTTTCGCTTCCATATTCCGGCGACAGGATCGGCGATGGAGGGTGGTCCTGAATATGCCGCCGGCGAGCAGATGCATAACGCCGAGATTGATTTATAAACGTGCGGCTTCTGAGCCGACTTGCTACGAAGAAGAATCATGATGCTTGAGGCCACACTGTGCTCTCCAAGGGGTAAAATCGTGTTGCGTCAGCAATGAACCGCTGAGACCTGCGTATGACTCTGGCAGCAATCCTTCTCGTCAGCTTTTTTTGCACAGTTTCAGCTCCGCGGTTGGTGGCAGCGACGCATATGACTGCACGGCCGCCCCACCCTGCGAATAATCTGATCAATGCTGCAGCAACGCAAGATCAGGGAGCAGCCTCGCCAGCGCAGACTCCATCGGGTACATCGCAGCCACCATCCGCCGCAGCTAAGACATCTTCGGGCCAACATCCGCCAAGTACAAAGAAGCGGCGGCGGCACAAGAGGAGGGTGATTGCATCCAACTGCACTGCTGCGGCCGCTACAGGAGATGCGGCGACGGCCGGAACGTCGAGTACTCCGACAAACTGTCCTCCGTCGAAAGTGATTGTGCGGCAGGGAGGAACTGCTGAGCCCAGCATTCAGTTGGCGGGAGGCGCCGCCGGTCCGTCCCGCCAGAAGGACACTGCCAACCAATTGCTGGGAACGACGGAAGCGAACCTTAAGAAGATCGCCGGGCACCCACTCAGCTCGAACCAGCAGGACATGGTCAATCAAATCCGCCAGTTCATGGAGCAGTCGAAGGCAGCGGTGGGAGATGGTGATCTCGAGCGCGCTCGCACCCTGGCGTGGAAAGCTCAGCTGCTCTCCGAGGAATTGGTCAAGCCGTCAAAGTAATCGCTGGGATCTCGCATGCCAGCGAACTCCGCAGACGCTTCGCAGGTTCTTTGCGCAAGATCCTTCCCTTCGCCTGAAAAACGGCTCCGCTCAGGATGACTCCCCTCTTGTTGAAACTCAACCTGCGCCGCGACTAAATCCCTGCCTGGGTCAAGAGTTCTTGATCCGAACGGAACGAGCGCGGGAACTCACTTTCCTTTGGCCCGCGCGCTGTTTACTTTCGTCAGCAAATCTTGCGACATCCCCTGCAGGGGACCAGGAATTTTGACGGCCTCAGTTAGCACTTCGCGGGCCTCGGTCAGCTTGTTCAACTTGCCGTAAGCGAAGCCGAGACCATATAGAGCCCTTGCATACTGCTGATCGTCCTGTCCCTTGAGCAGGGCTGCGGCGCCTTTGAGTTCGGGAATGGCGGCGGTGGTTTTTTCCTGCTTCAAGTAGACCCACCCTATCGTGTTGTGGGCCGCTCCCGCTGAAAGCTTTTTCGATTTGTCGGCGTCGGGCGCATCCGCTTTCGCGACCTCGATGGCCTTCTGCGAATACGTGATCGCTTTGGCGGCACTCCCAGGCTTGGAATCGTCTCCGTAGAAACCCGCCAGCAGCAGCAGTGCGGCCAGCGAGTTGGGATTGGAGACCAGAACCTTTTCTCCGAAGGAAACCAGGCGCGCCTGATCGTTCAACTGGCCCGGACCCAGGGTGTACATGGCGTAGCTGGAGACCTTCTCTTGAAACTTCGAGTCGGGAAAGGCCGCAGTGAACCTCTCGATTTCAGCCATGCGGCTCTTGGGGTCGGTTTCGCTGGTGATCACGTTGAAGCCGGAGGTTTCCAGAAAATCGCAATTGTCCTGCGCGGCAGATTTCTCTTCGTTGACTTTTCGAGTGAAGTCCTCGTCGCTCATGCCTTCGGGTTTGGCCTGCTTGGCAATGGACAGGCAAACCTCGCCACCTTTCGCAGCGTAATCCATCAGCTTGGCGTTGTTCTTGGCCTGCTGCGCCAGGCTCGCCTGCGACACCAGAATATCGAGATTGTGGGGAGATCCGGCCAAGGCCTTATCGCCGTAGTCGAGCGCCTTTTGCAGGTCGCCCGTCGCCTGATAGGCCTGCGAGATCTGCCAGTTTCCGTAGGCGGCGGCCTCCGGGTTCGACGAAAACTTCTGCACGAAATCTTCGTACAGGGCGAGCTTCTTTTGCGGGTCCTGCTCGTTCGAGATGGCTTGCAAGGCGTGATCCTCATCCGTGCCGGCCGCAATCGTGATGCGATCTGCCTGGGCAAATGCCTGAGGGATAAGAAACGCGAAAGAGAGGAAAAGGACAACCAGCGTCAACGAACCGCTGCAGCGTCTCATAGCCGCCTCCGGTATACGCAGGAAATTAAGGTCTCAGATTTCGAGCACGCGAATCGTAGCGCCGAACGCGGCTGCACGCAAGGACCGAGATCACCAGCAAAGAATTTCACCACGGAGACACGGAGACATTCCAATCTTCTCGATTGCCGATCAACGATTGCCCCTCCGAGCGCGTCGGGCGTGCCGTTCTTTCCTCTGTACCTCCGTGCCTCGGTGGTGAATTCCAGCCGTTCCCGAGTTCGGCTAAAGTAGAAAGATGCGGGCCATCCTCAGCCAGCGACCGTTACGGTTCGTGTTCGCGGCCAACCTGATTTCCATGTTGGGCAGTGGGATGAACTCGGCTGCAGTCGCCTGGTACATTCTGCAGGCGACGCACTCCGAACAGGCTCTAGGAACGCTCGCTGTAATGCAAACCATTCCTGCCATGCTCATGCTTCCCTTCACTGGCGTCATCATTGACCGGGAAGACCGCCGGAAGCTGGTCATGTGGCTCGACGCGCTGCGCGCGGTGATCATTGTGACAGTCGCCATCCTTGCGTTTCGGCATCGCGTGCAGGTCTGGGAACTCTACTTGATGAACACGCTGGTGGCCGCCGGTTTCTGGATGTTTTGGCCCACCATCACTGCCCTGATTCAGGAACTGACCCCGGAGGACCGGTTCGTGCACTCGAACACATTTTTGCTGGCGGGCGTGCAAGGCGGATGGCTGATCGCCGGTTCGGTCGTGGGCTTCATGTACAACCACATTGGCCTGGGCGGGGTGCTGC
>PLEA01000046.1 GCA_003136335.1 Acidobacteriaceae bacterium
CTTTTTGTTGATCTGCAATAATGCCAGTGAACAAAACCCTCTGGTGGCGTGGCAAATTCGCTCCGCGATTCGTCATGTGGGGGCGCGACTCTATATCGTGGATTCAACCGAGCCAAAATTGCGGCGAAAAGCAAAGCTATATGTGCAGGTGGAGAGCGGCCGGGAGGCTGCAGCGCTCCAAGGTTTAAGCGGCGATCTAGGTGCACCGGACCCAAGCGAATCTGGTTCGCGCGAATTACGAAGCTTGCGCGAAGCGCTCACATCGGAAAAGGATCTCATCGTTTTGTTTGGCGCGGTAGTGCAAGGTGCCGCTCTCGGCGCTTTGCTGAGACTCGCGAGAGAGCGATCGGCCGGAGGCCAACGCACCCGGTTTATGGCGCTGGGCGATTATGCCAATTCCCGAGGCGCCTCCGACATGGGGCTGCTGCCCGATCGGCTGCCCGGCTACGCATCCGTTGAAGATGCCAGCACCCGAAACGTGTTTGGCCAGTTATGGGGCGCCGCTCTGCCGGAAAAACCTGGACTCGACCACCAAGCGATGCTCGAGGGCGCGGTTTCGGGAGAAATTAAGGCACTGTATGTCGTGGGGGCAAATCCCCTGAAAGCATTCCGCGTTTTCGCACCCGAGAACTCGGAACACTTTGGCAATCTGGAAGTGCTGATCGTGCAGGATATGTTTCTGTCGGAGACTGCGCGGCGGGCGGACATCGTGTTGCCCGCGCTCTCGGCGTACGAAAAAGACGGCACCATGACGAATACTGCCGGCGAAATTCAGCTGGTTCGCAAAGGCAGCGATTTCATGGGGCCGCGCTCGGATTTCGACATCCTGCGCATCATGTCGCATCAGCTGGCACGCCAGGATGTAGGGCAGCCGATCCGGTTGCGTACCCCGGAAGCGGCTTTCGAGGAAATCCGCTTGCATGTAAATGGCTATGGTGTCTCTTGGACCGATCTGCTGGCGGGCCGCGCCGAACAGACGCTTGCGCCAGGATCGTTCGTGGCATCGCCTGGCACGGCCGGTCACCGCACGGTTTCCGACGTAGCCGCGGGAACGATTTATTCAAACAACGATTCGCTTTTCACCAGCGGAAGCCTGACCAACTACTGCCGCATGATTCAAACTTTGCGGGAAGCGGAAGCGAACTCGTGAACGAGCTTTTTGCGCAACATCCGATTCTGCTTGTTTCGCTGGTGAAGATCGTGGTGTTGCTGTTTCTGTTGCTGACGTCACTTGCCTACCTGACCTGGTTCGAGCGCAAGGTGGCCGCGCACATCCAGGGCCGCTGGGGGCCGTACCGGGTGGGCCCGCATGGCCTGATGCAGCCGCTCGCCGATGGGCTGAAGTTTCTCTTCAAGGAAGACACCACGCCAGGCAGCGCGGATCGATTTGTTTATTTTCTCGCACCGTTTCTCAGCCTGTCACTCGCGATTTCTGCCATCGCATTGATTCCTTTTGGCCCGGGCACGTTTCGGATCTTTGGCCAGACAACCTCGCTGGTCGTCGCCAACGTCAATATTGGATTGCTCGCGATATTCGCCATCACTTCGATCGGTGTCTATGGGGTCGCGCTGGCCGGATGGTCGTCGAACAACAAGTATTCTCTGCTTGGCGGCCTGCGCAGCGCTGCTCAAATGGTCAGTTACGAATTGTCATTGACCATGTCCGTGGCGGGCGTGTTGCTCCTGGTCGGAACATTCAATCTGAGCGAGATTGTTCGAGCGCAAAGCGGAACGACCTGGGGCTTTCTTCCGCGGTGGAATTTGCTGAGCCCCACCGCTCCGCAACTGCTCGGTTTTTTTTGTTACTTCGTGGCCGCGGTCGCGGAAACAAACCGCTTACCGTTTGACCTTGCCGAGGCCGAATCCGAATTGGTGGCGGGCTTCCACACGGAATATTCCAGCTTCAAGTTTGCGATGTTTTTCATGGCTGAGTATGCCAGCATGATCACGGTCTCATGTCTTGCAGCGATACTCTATTTCGGCGGATGGCTCTCCCCCTTCCCTCAGACGGCAGCCTTCGCCTGGACGCGTTATCTGCCGGCGGTGCTGCTGGCCTGCGTTGGCGTGGGATTGGTGATCAACGGTTTCCGCTACTCGACGGCCTGGGGACGCATTATGTTGCCCGTCGTCGGAGCGCTATTGTGCGCGGTGGCGATTCTGGCCGCCTGGCCGGGAGCGGTAGATTTCGTGCAGGGACCTGCATGGTTCCTTCTGAAAATCCTGGTGATCCTGTTCGTCTATGTGTGGGTGCGATGGACGCTGCCGCGCTTCCGATATGACCAGCTCATGGGCATCGGCTGGAAATTTCTCTTGCCGGTGGCAATCGCCAATGTTGTCCTCACCAGCCTGGCCGTGGTGATACACAAATGAGTGTGCAGCTGACGGTCTTTTTTGTGCTCGCGGCGATCGCAGTGGCCGGCGCTGTGAGCTTGATTGTGCAGCGCCATCCAATTCACAGCGCGCTTTCGCTAATCGTGGTCATGGCGGCTCTGGCCGGCCTCTATCTGCTGCTCGAGGCGGAATTCATTGCCGCGATCCAAATCATCGTGTATGCAGGCGCGATTATGGTGCTATTTGTTTTCGTCATCATGCTGCTCAA
>PLEA01000198.1 GCA_003136335.1 Acidobacteriaceae bacterium
GCCGCATTGGCTTCCAGCGTGGTCGCGTCAATGCCGATGGTTTTGCCTTTCAGCAATCCCGTCCGCGCCACTTGCCTCAGCACCCAGCCGAATATTTCCTGATGCGTGGCTTCGTCCATCAGCCGCCGCGTCCGCGAGATGGTCACGTGATCCGGTGTTCGCTCATCGAGTCCAATTTGCAAGAACTGCCGCAAACACAAAGAATCCGCCACTCGCCATGCAATGCCACGCTCGCTCTCGATCCCTTCGAAGAACCCGATCAACATCAGGCGAAAGTACATTCCTGGAGCCAGCGATGGACGACCCAGCGTCTCGTGATAGAACTTCCGGCACCACGTTTCGCAGAACTCGTCGAAACCCGCTTGCTCCAATACTTCGTTCAGCCGCCGATAGAAAGGATGTCCCGGAGCTTCGGCCAAGTCCCTGCGGTACCAAAGCTCTTCTTGCCGCTCACGCTGCTTACGCGTTCCCATCGCCATAGCATCACCCTATCGTGAAACATCCTCAGCGCAAAGTGATTAGAGCGATTTTAGTCAAGGTTCCCGCCAAGCAGCCTCCTGATCGCATCGTCGCCGTTCTCGCTCTCATCAGGAATGGTATAGGCGATCTTCTGTTGATTCATACTCTGCATCAGTTCTTCGATTTCTTCGGGGCGCATAGGTGCCCCGATAAGCGAACCCACCAAGAGTGGCAGGCACAACAATAGCGTGCGTAGCTTTTGCTTCATCGACACATGGTCCTCCCGGCAGTCGTCGCGCCAGCGGTGCGGAACACGCACTGCTAACGCGGAACACCGCGGCCTAATCGTTTGAGTTTCAGGCAGTGTCACGTGGACACGTTTACGTCAGGGGGATCAGGCGGTCGGAGGAGCGCGGGAAGTGACAACCGAAAGGAAGGGAAATGCCGGGGCGTCGCTGTTTTCGCTCTCGCGGCTTATCGGAGCAATGACGACGGCAGCGACGAAGACTAACAGCGGAACGAGAATAGCCTATAACAGGCCGGGTGCAGCCGGGGTTATCGCGGCCAACATCACGGCCACGACACAGAGAAAGGCGATCAGTCTGCGCACGGAAAACATGGTCCCGACCTACTGCCCAATGATACACCTTGAGCAATGCAGTTTAGACACGGGCTGCTAGGTTCTGATCGCGTAGGGCTGAAGTGTGGACTTGCAAAGTTCGCGATGCACACCAACGGTCGCAATGTAATACCCAGTCAATAGCTCGATGTTCTACTTCACACCATCGCGATTTCCGGGTTGTCCCGCGTGCGAACCAAACTTTTTCACTTGCTGGTAATCCCATCCCTTGCGCCACATCCAGTAGTGATGGAAGTCGAGATTGAAGGGCTGGGCGTACTCCGCAATCACGTGGTTGGGAGCGCCTGAGCGAACCCAGTCGACGAGTCATCGTAAGTATTCACTCGCTCACGAGGAAGTAGCGCTGCTCATTAGCCACGGCCAGAGAGGAGCCGCCGACAGGGGTTCCCAGCGGTGTGGCTGGCTGGCAAATTCGCGCGGCGTACACTTCACATATTTCTTAAAGACCGAGGCAAAGTAAGCGGGATTGCAGAAGCCGCAACGTTCGGCCACTTCCGCGACATTGAACCGAGGATCCAGAAGGGCGCGCTTGGCCAATTCTACGCGTTGCCGGATCAAGAACTGCTCCAGCGTCATCCCGGTCGTCCGCCGGAACACCCGGCTCAAATGGCCACAAGAAAGATGAACGGCCTCCGCCAGTTGTTGAATCGTAATCTGGGCTGCGCCCCGTTCCTCGACGGACTGGCTCACGGCCAGCACAATCTTGTGCTCACGCTGGCTGAACGCGGAAGCCATCTGCTGCGAAACCAGGTCAGCGAACCGGCGGAATGCTTCGCCTGCCCCAAAAGGGCTGGGAGCATGGAGCACGCTGGTCGTCGCTTTCTCCTTGGCCGCTTTAATTTGAATCGGATCCACGCCGCTGCTCACGGTCTCCAGCGCCAGGTGCTCGATGGCCCAGGTAAGCAAGGCTCGCGACTGCTGTATCTCAGCGGGGGAGTGATCCGATGGCATCACGAGAGCGAGAAATTCCCGCATGACACTCGACACGCTGGTCCCGTGCCGGAATGCTTTGACCAATCGAGCCATGACTTCAGAAGGTTGAGCCTTTTGCGATTTCGGATCGCTGAAGAATGAAACCAGAGTGTCGCCTGTATCCAGCGCAGCGCACGCTTCCTGGTACGCCTTGAGGAGTTCGGCCGGTTGACGGTGCTCTTCGCTGACGCCGATGCGTACGGGCGCATTCGTTTGGAAGTGTACTTTGGCTAAAATGCTCTCCGCCATTTCCTCCAGCGAGAGGCGTTGGTGGCTGCGGTTGCGCACCTCCTGGCTGGTAAAGATGCAGATCTCTCCCGGCCGTACTACCATAGCCAGCGAGTTTGGCAGACTCTGGCAGAAGTCTTCCACAACATGCGACAGGCGATTCAGAGTAAGCGCCGGGCCGACGCCTTGACGCCCGGAATCCGCGCGCAAATGTTCTATCTGCAGAACCAGCACCCGCTCCGGAAGCCTTTGCAGCCCGGCGCGATTGGCGAGCGCCTTCAGTTCCGGAAAATCGCCCACTTCTCCCGACAGCAGAATCGAGGCCAGTTCCTTACGATCCAGGCTCAGTTCCCGGTCGTGGTTTCTCTGAAATTCGCTGATCAGTTGCAGGCGCTTCCAGGAATTCGAAATATACCTCGCGAACAATTCCAGAATTCGAACCATCTCGGCAACTTGCGCCTGATGGACTACTGGCACCTGGTAATAAGCAGCTTCCAGACTCTTGAAGTTGATGTGAGGTTGCCCGGCCAGAGTCTCGCGTACAAAGCGGAATCCCTCTGGAGTGGGCGGAGTGGTCGACACTTGTCCGGAAAACAGCGTGCCCAGATACTGACCGTCGCAAATCACGGGCACCGCGATGTCCGTGAGCCCGACGTGACAACCATAAACCTGGGTACAACCGGTGGCGCGGCATCGTTGCTTGGCCGGGACGTCAGAACGAGCGCAAGTTTCCTCTTCATGGGCGCCGAAACCGTGGACCAGATCGCAGAAAAGGGTGCTCGGGGAATTGCGGTTCGCTTCCGAAGTTCCCGCGGGCTGCAGCTGCACCAGGGCGTCCCCGGTTCCTACGCGGCTCTTGAATTTTACCTTGAGGGGATCGAGTTCTTCCCATTCCTCGTGCCACATGAGTTCGACGTTGCGAATCGGGCTGGTGTTGTTGAGCAGCAGAAGGAAGTGCTTGAAGAGTTCCAAATCCTTTTGGAACTCCCGCCGCAGAGTTCCGCTCAGCACAGTATGTTGCTTTTTCATGTTGCGAGTCCCCAGATGGGGACGGATTGTATTACAGACATCCGCCGAAGGCATCATTAAAACGAAGGGAGACTATCGTTTAAATGATCCGATAAGCGAATATTGGTGCTAGGAGTGGGCCCGCACGGTAAGCCCGCCGTCGACGATCAGATCCGTGCCGGTAATGAAGGAGGAACTGTCCGAAGCCAGAAACAACGCGGCCTCGCTGACATCGGCAGGCATTCCACGACGCCCCAGGGGATGGAGCGCCGTGGTCTGCTCAGCCAGCGCCTTCGGGTCGGGAGAGTTGCGAAGGTATTCTTCCCACAGCCGCGTGTCGATATATCCAGGACAAATGCAGTTCACGCGAATGTGCCGGCTCGACAGCTCCAAGGCCAGATTGCGTGTCAGCGCTACCATGCCAGCCTTCGAGCAAGCGTAAGGAATGGAGTCGGGGAAAGCATGGGAGGCGTGGATGGAGCTGATGTTCACGATCGCGCCGCCGGCCTCGGAAAACAGTGGTACCACCGCCCGTGTCAGCAGGAACGCGCCGCGCAGGTTCACATCCAGCACCAGATCCCAGTCCGCGATGGTCAACTTCTCGAGAGATTTCTCGACTTCGATGCCGGCATTATTCACCAAAATGTCCACTCGGCCATGAAACTTCTGCAGAGCATCTACCGCATCTTGAATCTCAGTTGGTTCCCGTAGGTCGCCCAGAAGATACTTTACTGGCAAAGCCGGATTCTGCAGGGTGAGATCGGCGGCAGTGTTGTTCCCGCTTCGCGCGTCGCAGTCGAGGATGAAGACGCATGCGCCCTCTCGTTGGAAGAGAGTTGCAATCGTGCGCCCTATGCCCTGTGCGCCTCCGCTGATGAGTGCGACCCGGCCAGCAAGCCGGTTCACGGATTTCGATTCGTTCATGGTCAACATATTTTCAACTCTTCTGCTGCAACCCTTGTGTCTCCTACTGTGCGGCGCCCTCGATGAAAATCAGTTCGGAACTGTTCGGTAACGGAAGTGTCACGTTCAGCCCTCGCGTCATGAGTTCCCCGCCCGTGACAGTCCGATCCGGAGCGCTGTGATCGTAAAACTTGAGCAAGTAGCGGCCCGACGGCTGAAGTCCTTCCAGCGCGTACACATGCATCTTCTCTCCTTCGACCGTTCCCCGAAATGCATAAACCACGCCCCGCTGGCGAGTTGAGTCCCAGTACTCGATCCCATCCCAGTGAACGCCGTCGGGGCGAGGGGAGACATGATACAGGCTGGCATCTCGGATCAACGAGCGAAGTTCTTTCTGGTAGAGATCGATTTCTTTCTTGGCTTCGGCGTGCTGTTCGGGCGACCATGCGTTCGTGTCAGTCATGATGGTCAGCCAACCCATCATGCCGCTGCGCAGCATGTAGCGGAAGTTTTCGATTTGCGGCGTTGGCCATTTTTCCACGTAGCTTTCCAACATGGCGGCAGGCAGCACATGACTGGTGTCGTAAAACGCCCGCCGGTTCGAAAGCGGGTCATACGTGTCCGTGATTGAAAAATAGTCGCCGTGCGCGGCGCTGCCGAAGTCGACCATCCTTCCGCCATCGTTGCATATTTCAAACAGCAGCCCGGGATGATCGTGGCGCAGCTTGGAATAAATATCGTAGTAGGCTCGGACCGCATGGTAGCTGACATCGGTGGAATTCGAGCTGTCCACAAAGTACGAACCCCATGACTTGTAGATGCACTTGTTCAGCGGATCGGGAGCTGCGTGCGGATGATCAGTGCGATCGCATCCGTGCGCGACGAGGTAGCCGTCGTGCTCCAGCATATCGAGATGGTAATCGCTGACGATGCGTTCGACTTCGTGCTGCGCCCACTGCTTGGCCTTGGGCACTCCAAGATCAATGGTCTGCCCTTTGAATGGCTCCGGCTTCCAGTCGGAAGGCAGGTCGGTGACCATCCAATCGCGAACCTTGGGATCGCGCGCATTCAACGCTCCGGCTTCGGTCGATAACCCAGCCTGGGTCCAGTCAACCCATAGACCAAACTTCAAACCGTGCTGGTGAGCATCGTCGGCGATGACGGCAAGACCGTGAGGAAATTTCTGTGGATTGGGATACCAGTCGCCCACGCCGCGAAACCATCCGGCGTCGACATGGAACATATCCACTCCCAGTTCGGCGGAGTCGCGAATCATGCGCAG
>PLEA01000658.1 GCA_003136335.1 Acidobacteriaceae bacterium
AACTTCATCCGCTCCAAGATGCGCGCCAATGAAACCGCGGCAGCCGAAAATATTCGCACGATTTCGACCGCCGAGGTTGTTTATAGCACCACCTACGGCGTCGGGTTCTCTCCGACTCTCATCTCGCTTGCCGGAGATCCAACCACGCCCAGTCCGTCCCAGGCTGGCTTGATCGATTCCGTGCTGGGTTCAGGCACTAGAACGGGCTACCAATATTCGTTCAACGTAGTGGTCACCGATCCCAGCGGGAACGTCGTGGCCTATTCCGTGACCGCTGATCCGGTGAGTCCCGGTCTCACGGGCGACCGCCACTTCTATAGCGACCAGACCGACGTCATTCGCTCAAATGTCACTAATCCGGCCACGGCGAGCGATTCGCCTATCCAATAAATCTGGCGATCTCGCCGTCGTCGTTCACAACTCAACCCGGATCGCGCNNCCAGCGATACGCAAACACTTGACGCGTCAGCGCAATGCCTCACCAAGACGCCGGCGTGAACCATCGCCGCATTCTTGCTAAACTGGGGATGTGCATTTCAGGCTTACGCTGCTTTCCGCGCTTGTCCTCGTCGCCATTTCCATCAGCACTCCGGCCTTGGCCACCACGCAGCCGCAAGCCCTCCCAATCGTGCGCGCCCTCGAAGCCCGCTATCACAATGCCAAAACCCTAAAAGCGCTTTTCTTGCAGCATTATAGTGACGGCCGCCAGGGATCGCAGGTGGAGTCCGGCACCGTGTATTTCAGCCGCCCCGGCAGGATGCGCTGGGAATACGAATCGCCTGCACAAAAACTCTTTATCTCCGATGGGAAGACCGTCTGGTTTTTTGTCCCTGCCGATCGCACCGTGACGCGCGCGCCGATCAAGCAAAGCTCCGACTGGCGCACGCCTCTCGCGCTGCTCACGGGTAAGGCCAGGCTTTCCGAACTCTGCGGCCGCATCGATTTGACGAATGCAACGCCGGGTACCGTGGGCGATGTTGTTCTGCGCTGTCTCCCCCGAGGAGAAAAGCTCCCCTCAAAAATCACCTCGCCGCAGAACGATGCCGACGCCGCCTTGACCGATCCCGGCCAGCCATTCGACCAGGTGCTGCTCGAAGTCAATCCGTCGACCGGACAACTCGACGACGTGCGAGTTCTCGAACCGGGCGGCATCGCACTTGATTACCGGTTTGGTAACTGGGTGGAAAACCCGCCCCTCGAAGATTCTCTGTTTCATTTCCAGACTCCTCCTGGCGTGGCCATCGTCGATGGATCGCAATCGCTAACTGCGCTTCCCTAGCCTGCTTCGATACGCTCCGCTGCAGGGGTTGCCCGATAAGCGCATCTGCTGCAACTCAGCTTCATCGCTGCGAGATACGGATGCTACAGTTCTTTTGCATCCGGCAGGGTGGGGCATGGCCGAGATGCTGCGATCTAGCTCGTCTCCTTTCACTGAAATTTCACTGAAACCGACGCTGTTCTATGGGCAAACGCAGCCGCCAGGACGAAGCTGTCGCAATTCTGCCGCCATTAAACGAGCGCCTGCTGGTTGCCAGCATGCTCATCTTTACCGCGCTCGTCTATGCGGCTACAGTCCGCTTTCAATTTGTATACGATGACCAGGCGCAGATCGTAGGAAACGCTCTACTGCGATCCTGGCGATTTGTGCCGCAGTATTTTAGTGGACAAATTTGGCAGTATCTTTACCCGGATGCGCCGGCTGGCTATTACCGCCCACTCAATCTTCTCTGGTTTCGCATCAATGATGCTCTGTTCGGCCTGCATCCGGCCGGATGGCATGTCCTGGCGATCTTGTTGCACGTGGTAGCCACGTATCTTGCCTATCGGGTGGCGCGCCGCCTGACCGCCAGCCCACCTGGCTACTTGAGCGGCAGCCCGGCAAACAGCCTAGCCGCCAGCCCACTCGTCGCGGTGTTTGCCGCGCTGGTTTTCGGCATCCACCCGATGCGCCACGACGTTGGTGCCTGGGTGTCTGGAAGTACCGAGTCGTTGTGCTCGGTGCTGTTTTTCTCCGCATTTCTCACCTACCTGCGTTCGCGCGAAAATCGGCGCATTCTCTGGATGGGCCTCTCCTGCGGCTTGTATGGCGCGGCCTTATTATCCAAGGAAACCACCATGGTCCTCCCCGTTGTCGTCTTTGCGCACGCGTGGATCTATGCCCGTTCCGCCGATCGGAGTTCACCAGAACGCAGTCCGGCCGATTGCAGTTCACCGGACCAGAACGAGGCAGACCAGAACGAGGCAAAAGCGACTTGGCGGCGTGGGTTGCAGGCAGCGACAGTCTGCCTTGCCTACCTTCCCGTCGCCGCCGCTTATCTGTTTTTGCGCGTCGCCGCATTGCATGGGTTTTCGCATCCTGCGGTGCACATCAGCGCTCGCACCTGGACGCTGACACTGCCTTCGGTTTTGTTTTTCTATGTGCGCCAGTGGCTGCTGCCGCTGCGGCTCGCGGAATTCTACGACTTGCCGCTTCTGCGTGGCTTCGACATCGTCCATGTCCTGCTGCCCGCGCTGGTCATTCTGTTTCTCGGCGGCGCACTTTGGTTCGTTCGCGAAAACCTGGCGCGTCACATTGTGAAATTTGCGGCCATATGGACGGTCGTTACGCTGCTTCCGGCATTTGATTTTGCGATGTTCCCTCCCGGTGAACTTGTACACGACCGCTATTTCTACCTCCC
>PLEA01000688.1 GCA_003136335.1 Acidobacteriaceae bacterium
TGATGAGCAGGCCGTGGCGTCCGATTTCGACGGCCTCAGCCGGAGTCGGATGCGGAGGCGACAGGATGCTGAGTTCGATTTCCAGTTGGGGCGCGTCCGGCAGTGTCACGGGACGGAAGCGCGTGTCTTCGAAAGCGGCGGCCCGCGCGGTGTCTGCGACCGCACGAAATACGGGACTGACTGGCAGGACATAACCCACGCATCCTCGCAACTCGCCGCGCAGGTAAAGCGTTGTGAATGCGCCGCGAGGTTCGGCAAGATGGTCGGTCGGCGGCTCGAGCGGAATCTCGCGCCCTTCGAGCGCGGAGAGAATGGAGTCGTGGGCGAGGCGAAGCAGTAGGGCGCGTTCGTCCTGTGAGAACTCGCCCCCGGAGAATTGGCCGGAATTCACGGCAAGCGAACTAGGTTGATGCAGCGACATCGCGGTCCGCCTGCGGCGGTGGCACGGGTTTTCTGCGCCGGCTCAGGATGAAAGCGCGGCGACGTCGTTTGACCACGCGCCGGTCAATCTTCGACCAGAAGGCGACAAAGTAGTCGATCGCCGAAACCAGCGAAACGCAAACCATAAACCAGATCGCCACATAGGCGATCCAGTGAATGGGGAAGATGTAGTGGCTGTAGACCGGCAATTCTTTCCAGCGGTGGTCAAGGATTACCGCGACCACCGACACAATCTGCACCACCATCTTGAACTTGCCCAGATCACTGGCTTCGACGGTGAAGCCCTCGGAAGCGGCGATCGAACGCAGACCACTGACCAGGAATTCTCGTCCGATCACGATGACGGCAATCCAGGCCGGAACCAGGCTGGGATTAAACTGCACGAGGGTAATGAATGCTGCCGCAATCAGAAGCTTGTCGGCCAGCGGGTCGAGCAGAATTCCCATGGTGGTGATCTGTCCGCGCTTGCGGGCGAGATAGCCGTCAATCCCGTCGGTCATGGAAGCGGCGATGAAGAGCGCGGAAGCCAGCAATTCCTTCTCGCCGTTCACACTGCTGAAGCGGCCACTGGAAAGAATCCACATCAGCAGAGGGATGCTGAAAATGCGGATGAGCGTGATGGAGTTGGGCAGGTTCACACTTCAGGTGTAGCTCCGGAGGCCAGTCCCGGATCCCAGTTTTGATTATCCTCCACCGTAAGAGGGAACGCAATGCATCGGAAGCACTGCGTCACAAGTCCAACGCCCGCAAAAATTAACCACAGAGGGCACTGAGGCGCACTTAGGATTTCCTCTGTGGTCCCTGTGGCCTCTGTGGTTATCGGGTTATTTCGGGGCGGGCACCATCTTGTCGGCTTTGGGCTGCTTGGCGATGACCTGATCCTTGATCTTGTCGTAGGTGGCCTGGGGGATGATCTTTTTGCCCACGAGATCGGTTTTGACGCGGTAGGGGCGACCGTCAATGATCTTCTGCGAATAGGCGTCGCCGATTCCGGGAAGTTGCTTGAGTTGATCCTTGGTGGCGGTGTTGATGTCGAGCTTGTCAGTCGCTGCCATCGAGGACTGTGCCGCATTCATCTCGGGAACGCTCCCGGTTTCCCGTGTCTGCGCAACAGCGCATCGAGGCTGGATCATTGCCAGATTCGCCGCAAAGACGGCCGAAACAATCAGTACCCAGAGCTTCTTCATAATTCCTCCTAAGCGTAAATGCCGCGCTGGCGGATAGTGTACGCCACGCGGTCAATGGCCAGCATGTAAGCCGCAAGGCGATTGTTGACGTGGTGAGTCTCGGCATAACGGACCACATCTTCGAAGGAAGACTTCATGATGGCGTCGAGTTGCTCGTTGACCACCGACTCTTTCCAGAAGTAACCCTGGCGGTCCTGCACCCACTCGAAATAGGAAGTGGTCACGCCGCCGGCGTTGGCCAGAATGTCGGGGATGACGAAGACGCCCTTGTCGGTAAGGATATCGTCGGCAGCGGAGGTTGTAGGTCCGTTCGCGCCTTCCGCCAGGATGCGGCACTTCACGCGGTCGGCGTTGCGGCTGGTGATGACATTCTCGGTGGCCGCGGGAATAAGAATCTCGCAGTCGGTGACGAGCAGTTCGGCAGCGTCGCACTTTTCCGCGCCGGGGAATCCGTGGACGGTTTCATGCTTCTGGCGAAAATCCACCAGAGCCTTCAGGTCGATGCCATTCGTATTGTGCAGGCCGCCGCCAACCTCGGCGATGCCAATCACTTTATAACCGGCCTGATGCATCAGCAGAGCGGCATTGGACCCCACATTGCCGAAGCCCTGCACGATGACGCGGGAGCTTTCGCGATTGAGTCCCAGCTTCTGGATGGCCTCATCGCAGACGATCATCACGCCGCGGCCGGTGGCTTCGCGGCGTCCGCGAGAGCCGCCGATGTTGATGGGCTTTCCGGTCACGCACGCCGTTACTGTCTGGCGCATGTGCATGGAATAGGTGTCCATCATCCATGCCATGATTTGTTCGTTGGTGTTCACGTCGGGAGCGGGAACATCTTTTTCCGGGCCAATGAATTCGATCAGTTCGGAGGTGTAGCGCCGCGTCATGCGCTCGACCTCGCCCATCGACATTTTGTGCGGATCGCAGATCACGCCGCCCTTGGCTCCGCCGAAGGGAATATTGACCACCGCGCACTTCCAGGTCATCCAACTGGCCAGGGCGCGAACTTCGTCGAGCGTGACGTCGGGAGCGTAGCGGATGCCGCCCTTGCCCGGACCGCGCGCAATCGAATGCTGCACCCGGAAGCCGGTGAAGACCTCAAGGCGGCCATTATCCATCTGCACCGGAATATAAACCGTGAGTTCGCGGTTGGGATAGCGCAGAACGCGCCACAGACCCTCGTCAAGGTTAAGTTTCTGCGCAGCCAGGTCAAAACGCGCCCGCTGCGACTCCCATGGATTGCTTTCTTTGTCCACTTGCGGGTCCGTCACCATCGTCGTCATAAAAGTAATCTCCAGAATGATTGCAGGGGTGCTGGCCGGCGCCGGAGGGTTCCCGGTCGGAGGCGGGCAAACCTTCAGAGTATATGAGGGCCGATGGCTGGGAAGCAAGGAACGGAGGTGCCCTCTGTGGTGCACTTTGTCCAGTCAGAGATTCTTCAGGCGTCGTCCCGAACACCGGCGCAGTTCAGCCGGTGGAGGGATCTTGCGTGGGGGGCTGGCCCACCTTTGCAGCGGCACGAATCTGGGCTGCCCCACCTTTCGCGGTTTTCGAAAGGTGGGCACCATTGACCTCGACCCATTTTCATTCGTCGCATCTCATCGCCGGAATTCCACGGAAGCGCCGACGTTCACGCGGGCGAAGTCCTCTGACACCATCGTCCGAGGTACCCGCCTTTCGAAAATCGTGAAGGGTGGGGTAGCCTCAAGCTGTGATGATGCTGGCAGCGTCATAACCAAAGGTGGGCCAGCCTGCCCTGCTTTCAAGAGACGATCCGGACGGTGAAGCTTGGGTGTTGTGTGGACGGCCAGCGGCAAGATTAACGGCGCGCTGACGTTCAACGGGACCAATCAGTATGTAACGGTGCCCGATGCGGCCAGTCTCAGACTTTCTTCCTTTACGTTTTCAGGCTGGGGAAATTTAAATTCCACTGCCGACCTCAACATACAGGCGGGTCGCCGCGCTGTCGGGCTCTCCCTCTGGCGACCCGATCTTGATATCAATGATCCGGCTGCACTCGGTATTCAGGTGGAATTCCTTCCGCGTGACTTCTGGGCGTTGGGTCTGGGACATTTAGGAAATGCGTATCTATGGTCACTCGCCACGCTTCCGTACTTGGACTCAGGAGCAAGTGAAGTCTTTCTCAATGATTTCGACAGGGTCGAACCGGAGAACGTCGAGACCGGTCTTATCTTCAACGTCAAGGATGCAGGTCGTACAAGACGCGAGTGTGCAGCCAGTGGCTGGAAGATCGCGGGTTTCAGACCAGGCTGATCGAACGGCGCTTCGATTCGAGTTTCCGCTGCCGCGAGGACGAACCCAGGATGGCTCTTTGCGGCTTCGATTCAAATCCCGCGCGCAGAGATCTTGCGACAGCCCGATTTCTTCGGGTGATGGAGAGCGGCCTTGGCGGGACGACGGACAATTTCGACACGATCAGTTTTCATACGTTTCCCAATCCCCGCGGAGCAGAAGAATTATGGCCTGACCTTAGCCCGGAAGAGGAGATTAGACAGAGAGAGCGGCGGGAACGCGTGGCACGGGAGAATCCGGCTTATGCGCTACTGGGCAACGACCAGTGTGGCCGCGCTGAACTGGCAGGCAAGTCCGTCGCGGCGCCATTTGTTGGCGCTGCCTCAGCTACCATTGTTGTAGCTGAGGCGATAAGGCTTCTGCGTAGCGGTCCGGCGTATACCGATATAAAGCTTGTCCTCTCCGATTTGAGCAGGAGGTTTGCCCGGACGACACGGAATTACAGCGTCCAAGACTTGGCGGGCTTAAATTACTGCGATGCCGGCCAGTAAATCTATAAAGGAAACGATATAGTAGATTTATCTGAATGTCATAATTATCCGTTTAAAGGCCTTTTTATAATATAAACAAATCTCTTGACGCGAAATGCTGGCAAACCGGAAATTGCACGACCGTTTCCCGAGCCATTCCCAAACGGCGATCCCAACAACATTGAAACCTCAAGCCTTGTCCGTGCATCTTTAAATGCTTTCGGGACTGAGGCTTGGGCAGAAAGAAATGACTCCGCAACCGGCACGCAGCGGCTCCGCCCCTAGCGGAGGGAATCCCTGGCTGGTCGCGATCGCCGTGATGCTGGCGACGTTCATGGAAGTGCTGGACACCTCCATCGCCGCCGTCGCTCTTCCATACATCGCAGGCAGTTTGTCGGCGACCAACGACGAAGCTACGTGGGTGCTGACAAGTTACCTGGTGGCCAACGCCATTATCTTGCCGGCCAGTTCTTGGCTTTCCCTGCGCTTCGGGCGAAAGAGATTTCTCATCACCTGCATCGTCATCTTCACGATTTCCTCATTCGCCTGCGGCTCGGCCACAAGTCTGGCCTGGATTTTGATCGCGCGCGCGGTGCAAGGCGCGGGCGGAGGGGCGCTGCAGCCGCTGTCGCAGTCGATTCTGCTGGAAACTTTTCCGCCACAAAAGCGCGGGCTGGCCATGGCCGCGTTCGGCTTGGGGGTTGTGGTCGCGCCGGTATTGGGGCCAACGCTTGGTGGATGGCTTACCGACGCTTACTCCTGGCGATGGGCGTTCTACATCAACATCCCTGTCGGCATCTTCGCCATCTTCATGATCTCGCGCTATGTGGTCGATCCTCCGTACGTCAAAGATGCGCATCCCGGCAAGTTTGATGGTATTGGATTGGGACTGCTGGCGCTCTGGCTCGGCTGCCTGCAAATCATTCTCGACAAAGGACAGGAAGACGACTGGTTTGGCGCAACCTGGATTCGCTGGGCGGCGGCCATCCTGCTCACCAGCTTCGTGTCGTTTCTGATTCGAGAGTTTCGCCACAAGCAGCCGCTGGTGAATTTGCGCGTCTTCCGCCATCGCAACTTCGCGATCGGATGCGTGCTGATTGGCCTGTTCGGCGCCGGAATCTACGCTCTGGTGACGTTGCTGCCACTCTTCTATCAGGAACTGATGGGCTACACCGCGCTGGAGGCGGGGTGGGCCGTGAGCCCGCGCGGCATTGGGGCGATTCTCGCCATGCCTCTCATCGGCTACCTGACGGCGAAGATGGATAACCGCTATTTAATCGCATTCGGATTCACTCTCTTCGGTGTCGCCAGCTTGTGGTTCGGCCAACTCAATCTTTCCATCGGGCAATGGACATTCTTGTGGGCCATTCTGATCAGCGGCTTCGGCTCGGGATGCGTCTTCGTCCCGCTATCGACGACTACCATGGCGTTCCTGAAGAACGAAGAAATCGGCAATGCCAGCGGCCTTTACAATCTGTTGCGCAATATCGGAGGCAGCATCGGAATCTCCGTGGTCAACACCATCGTCGCTCGCCACGAACAACTGCATCGCAACGAACTGTCGGCTTCGCTGTCACCGGGACGCTCCACGGTGCAGGGCGCGCTCGCAGGAATGCAGCATTATCTAAGCGCGCAGGGAGCGTCGTCGACCACGGCGGTGCGGCAGTCGTATGGATTGATCAATCTGGCTCTCGACGGACAGGCGCGTCTGTGGTCCTACGTAGATGACTTCCGCTATCTGGCGCTAGTCTGTTTCGGTTGTGTGCCAATCGTTTTCGCGCTGAAGAAGGCCGTAGGAAGAAAAGGCGCTGTGAGCGCGGGGCACTAGAACATCTGCGTTTCCAGGGATGCTGGTTGCAGCTTAATCCGAGACTTGAAGCTTTTGGTATCGACCAGCTGACCAGTAGTAGAGGATAGCGCCCTTCTCGATCCACTCTGCATAGATGCCGTCTACCTTTACCTTCGTCACCTTTGTATCTTCGAAGTCCGAGTACTGTCCGGGCGCTGCTACGGAAATGACGAGCCCGTCAGAGCCTTGACCCTGTTCCTGATCCAGAATTTTCGAAGAGTAGGCATTCCCGGACCCCGATGCACTGAGCACGACGATCTGGTATCCGCCACTCGATTTTGTCGTAGGTACCAGCAAGCCGGCATATGCGAACTGGTCCGGATCATCGAAGTGCCCTATTGCGATGCCGGGGCACTTCTTTGGGTGGGCTTTAAGCCAAAGCTGACGGTCCTATGCCTCCAGGTCCGAAATCTGTTTTGCCCGCCACAGAGGAGATTTTTCCTTGAGCAGTTCGCTAGCTGCAGTCGGTATCTTCGTTACGCTGCAAATCCCTGAGGTTTGAGCTGACAACGATGACGTAAAGCTCAGCATGAATAGGCTCACGGTCGAGAGCACCACGGTTTGTCCTACTCGAGTTTTCACTGAATCCCCGCAGTCCCTACAGCACGATCTCCAGGCCCTCGGACGCGGCCCGAACCTTCGGGTAATAGTTGCGTGCGTCCTGCACGACTTTGTCGACGATCGCGTCGGTGTGGTCCGGGTCGTGATGGTAGAGGATCAACTCTTTGGCGCCGCTCTCCATGACTACGTTGACGGCCTCGCGCCAGTGGCTGTGTCCCCAACCGCGTCGCCGGGCTTCGTATTCTTCGGGAAGATATTGCGCGTCGTAGATCAGGACGTCGGCACCTTCCGCCAGCTTGCGCACGGCTTTGTCGAAGTGTGGATCGCCGGGCTCATTATCGGTGGCGTAGACCAGCACACCTTCTTTGGTCTCGACGCGGAAACCCATGCAGCCTTGCGGATGGTTCAGCCATGCCGTCTTGATCTGAATGCCTTCGCCCATGGGCAGGCATCCATTCTCGATGTTGTGAAAGTCGCGTTTCGCGCCCTTCATGTGGGAAAGGTTGACGGGAAAATAGGGCGAAGCCATCTGTTCGCCAAACACCTGCTCCAGGCTCCGGGTTCGCGTGGATGAGTGGAAGGTGAACTGGCTGCTGGGACTGTCGTACAAAGGACGGAAAAATGGCATGCCCTGAATGTGGTCCCAGTGGAAATGCGAGACGAAGACGTGCGCGGAGAATGGCCGGTCGCCGAACTCGCGTTCCAGTTCGTGCCCCAACACGCGGAAGCCAGTGCCGCAGTCGAAGATATAGATTTCATCTCCCAGGCGCACCTCGACGCAGGAGGTGTTGCCTCCATAGCGCAGGTTCTCGGCCTGTGGAGTAGGCGTGGAGCCGCGTACGCCCCAAAACTTAATTCGCATAAACTCCGATTTACTCAGTGCGTAATTTTTGACCGCAACATCTGCAGCGTAATCCTAGGGCTCTCTGGCAAGCCTCAAGCCCGGCCCATTCCAAGGTCTTCATAATAGTCGGGATATCCACGATTTTAGCCTTTGGCTGGAGTCCAACAAGTGACCAAAGTTCTTGGTTCTTGGGCAAAAAGGACATGGGACAGGGGAGCGCTGCACAGTGGCGCAGGATTCTGCCTTATCGCGTGTCTCCCCTATAATGAAAAACCCCGCAGTTCGGCAGGTTGAGCAACATTTGCGCGACCTTACGCCGAAGGCGCGGACCGGATCCCGAACGATGCTGCAACCGGATTTCAAACAATTCTCCCGACTGGCCCGCAAGGCCACACTCGTCCCGGTGGTGAAATCCGTCAGCGCCGATTTGCTCACGCCGGTTTCCGCCTTTCTCGCCATCGCGGAGAAAGAACCGCACGCGTTTCTGCTGGAGTCGGCTGAGCGCGGCGAGCAGATTGGGCGCTACACATTCCTGAGCGCGCGGCCCTACATGCGAGTGAGAGCCCGTCAGGGAACCGTCGAGATTGAGCGCGGACGGCAGCGCGAACTCGTGCAGGGCAACATTTTCCAAGTGGTGAAGCGATTGCTGCGTGAGCATCGCCCCGCCAGCGTTCCCGGACTGCCTCCATTCACCTCGGGAGCGGTCGGATACTTCGCTTACGACGTGGTTCGGCAGTTGGAAAAGATTGGCGAGCACGCCAAGGATGATTTGAAGCTGCCCGACGCCGAACTGATGTTCTTCGACCGGCTGCTGGCGTTTGATCACCTGCGGCACCAGATTCACATTGTCGCCGCCGCCGACGTTGCGCGCGAGAGCCCGCGTCGCGCCTATGACCGCGCGCTTCGCGACATTGCCGCGCTGGAGCGGAAACTTGCGGCGGGGTTTACTCCAGCACTCTGGCGCAAATCCGCCAAAGAAAAGGCGGGCAAGCTCAAGGTTCATGCCGGCACGCGGCGCGAGACTTTCCTACGCAGCGTGGAGCTCTGCAAGGAGTACATTGCCGCGGGCGACATCTTCCAGGTCGTACTCTCGCAGCGGCTCGACTTCACTCCTGAGGTCGCGCCCTTTGATTTGTATCGCGCGCTGCGGCAGGTGAATCCCTCGCCCTATCTTTATTTTCTGAGGATGGGTGATACGCACATTCTCGGCTCTTCGCCGGAGATGCTGGTGCGGGTGACCGGGCGCAGACTGGAGTACCGGCCAATTGCGGGGACGCATCCGCGCGGGCGCAACGAAGCTGAAGACCTGCGCCTGGAACAGCAGATGCGCACCGACGAGAAAGAACGCGCCGAACACGTCATGCTAGTCGACCTGGGCCGCAACGACCTGGGGCGCGTGAGCGAATACGGCTCGGTCAAGGTAAAAGATCTGATGTATGTGGAGCGGTATTCCCATGTCATGCACCTTGTTTCGGCGCTGGAAGGCAGGCTGCGGAAGGATCTGGACGCGCTGGACGCTTTCGCCGCCTGTTTTCCCGCGGGCACGCTCAGTGGTGCGCCGAAGGTGCGGGCCATGCAGATTATCGAAGAACTCGAGCCCACGCGCCGCGGAGTTTATGGGGGCTCGGTGCTCTACGCGGATTTCGCCGGCAATTTGGATTCGTGCATCGGCATTCGCACGCTGCTCATGCAGGGCAAGAAAGCATACCTGCAGGCGGGAGCGGGAATTGTCGCAGACTCCGACCCGGCCAGCGAGTTTCAGGAATCGATGAACAAGGCGCAAGCCGTGTTGCGCGCGGTGGAAAAGGCACGGTTGAAGCAATAGCCCCGCCAAGTAGCTCCGGCGTCCCGCCGGCTGTCCGGCGGGCGTCCTCGCCAGCCGCGCCGGACAGCGAGTCGCAGCCTTCGGATTTGTATACGTCCTAGTGCGACGCCGTCGCCGGCTTGGCTGGTGCTGGCGTGCAACGCGGTGTCAGGTCGGCAGCCTGCGGGTCGATGTTCTGCGAGTTGTGGGCGAAGCACCAGGGCACCAGCGTCGCCGGGTAGCGCTGCCTGACGTTCTGCGGAACGTCCGACTCGTGCACTGCTTCAAACGAAAACTGGATCGCGCCATCCGGTGAAACGGCACCCAGCAGGTATCCATAGGTGTCTTGCTTCGCAGACGCCGGAGCACCGGCGGGGAGCTTATAGCGCACCGCTCCCGCGGTTCCGACAATCCAGCCGGGGAGAGGTTTGGCGCCGTTCTGCTTCAGCGCGGGCGTGTCGAAAATATTTTCCATATAGAAATGCGAGTGAGTAGCAAGCACATAGACCGGCTTGCGGCTCTGGTCACGAAAACTGGTCAGAGCTTTGTAGACTTTTTCGCCGCTGGGGCGCGCGGCCGCGTTGTCGCCCATGCTGTGCGAATTGGCGATGCTGTCGGGCAGGGGTTCGTGCATGCCGACGACGACGCTCTTCACCTCGGGATTGCTTTTGGCGCCGTCCAAGCGGCGGGTCAGCCATGCAAGCTGATCGTCGGAAAAAACATTCGTGGCGTTGTCGAGATAAATAAAATCGACGCCGCCTTGAATCCAGTGATAGTAGAGCTCGGGCTGCTCTGGCTCTTTGTCTTGCAATCGCTGGCCGTGTAACGCAGGCTGGTCCAGCCAATTGTGGAATTGGAGTTTGAAAGCGTCTTCCGTCTTCGGCGGGATGACTTCGTGATTGCCGATGCCCACATAGAAGGGAAGGTCGCCAAACGCCGCAACCTGGTGCTCGACGAAATCGTTCCACGCCCGTCTTTCATAAACGTCGCAGGCCAGGGCCTGGCCGTGTTTCTCAGCTTCGAACGCCATGTCTTCATCAATTTTGTAAATGGCGCGCAGGTCGCCAAGGTGCCAGTAGAAACTGGGAGCAAACTTTGCGCTGTGGGCGGCAATCGCGGGCATGACGACATCTCCGCAATTGCGGGAGTCGCCGGCAACGATGAAGCGCCATGACCCCGCGGACAACGCAGGCACGGAGCGCTTTTCAGTGGCTTGATCTGCAGCGTCGTATGCGGCGGTTACGCCGGCTGCCAGAGTCATGGCAAGGCCGATGAGCAGCACCCCAGCGGAACGCTTTCCATGGACAAATCCTTGAATACAACCGAAACATGACATGGGGCGAATTCCTCTCGCTACCCGCGGAGTCCAGTGCCAGCGGGCAGTATAGATGAATGTTGGCTCGGCCTGGGGCAGAGGGACCGCGACCCTTTACAGCGCGAGAAAGTTTGCCACCAGCTTCTTGCCGGCGTCCGTCAATATACTTTCCGGATGGAATTGCACTCCCTCCACCGCGTGGCGGCGATGGCGCAGGCCCATGATGGTGCGGGTGCCGTCTTTTTCGGTGGTCCAGGCGCTGACTTCTAGTTCGGCGGGCAAATCTTTCTCTTCGACGATGAGCGAATGATAGCGCGTAGCCGTCATGGGCATGGGAAGACCTTGAAACATGGTTTTATTGTCGTGCATGACCGCGCTGGTCTTGCCATGCATGAGATGAGCGGCCCGGACGACGCGGGCGCCGAAGGCTTCGCCGATGGCCTGGTGTCCGAGGCAAACTCCGAGCACCGGAACTTTCCCTGCGAAGTGGCGGATCAGAGCGATGCTGATGCCCGCCTCGTGCGGTGTGCACGGACCAGGCGAAACGACAATCCGCTCGGGACGCAGGCTCTCAACCTGCCTCACCGTGACCTGATCGTTGCGGCGAACCTCGACCTTGGCGCCCAGTTCGCCGATGTATTGGACCAGGTTGTAGGTGAACGAATCGTAGTTGTCGAGTACGAAAATCAAGGGTCTGCGGCTCCTGATATCAGCTTACACCGGAGAATGATTGCAGAATGCAGAATTCAGAATGCAGAATGCAGATCTGACCCCGAGAGTCGGAAATCCGCATTCTGACTTCTGACTTCTCCATTCTGAGTTCTGAAATGAAGTCGCCTCTGTCCCGCCTGAAAGGGCCACCCGCTTACCCAAGGGTGGTATTGACCATGACACTTTGGCGGGGCATGCTCTGTGTCGTCACCATTACAAATGTTACTGCCACTGGAGGATGCATGGCTGAGTCCCAGCAGGAGAAGCGAGCGGCACGGCGCTTCCCGCTCCGCGTACCGGTCACCGTCGATCACGACAACGCCACCCATGCTGCTCAGATTCGCGATGTCAGCGCGCGAGGCATCTGTTTTTACCTCGAGTCCGCCGTTACCCAGGGCTCGCCCATAGGATTTACGCTGACGCTCCCTCCCGAGATCACGCTCACGGAAAGCATACGCGTGCAATGCAAAGGCCGCGTGGTGCGCGTGGAGAACGGAAGAGAAGACGGCAAACTTGCAGTCGCGGCCGTTATTGAAGAATACGAGTTCTTGCCGGAAGCCTGAAGTCGGACTTGGGACCTCGGACCTTTACTGTTATCGTAGCCCGGCATCTTGCCGGCTGTCCTGAGAGCCTGCCCTGAGCTTGTCGNNCAGGTGATATGTTTCCTTCAAGCTCCAGCGAGGGATTCTTTGCCGCGACTTACGCTCAAATTTGTGCGCGCGATGATGGTGTCGACGCTTATTGCTGCCGGGGTTGCCGCCCAAACCTTTGGCCCGCCGCC
>PLEA01000594.1 GCA_003136335.1 Acidobacteriaceae bacterium
ATCTGCGAAGGCCCGTCCTCGCCGATCGAGATGCCGCTATGCGTGCCGACAATTTTCAGATTCACGTTGGGAAACGCCGCGGTGACGCGTAACTGCTCGATGCCTTTGTTCATCGCGAAGACCGAGAAACTGGAGGCGAACGGAATTTTTCCCGACGCCGCGAGACCCGCTCCAATCGCCACCATATTGGCTTCGGCGATGCCGCATTCGAAGAAGCGGTCGGGAAATTTCTTGCCGAACTCGGCGGTGTAGGTCGATTTCGACAGATCGGCGTCCAGCACCACTACATCGGGATTGGCGTCCCCTAATTCGACCAGAGCTTTGCCGAAGGATTCGCGCGTCGCCGGTCCCGGCTTCAGTTCGTACTTGGTTTTCGCCGGCATTATGCAAGCTCCTTCAGCGCCAGCGCGCATTCGTCTTTAGTGGGCGCGGTGCCGTGAAATTTCGGATTATTTTCCATGAACGATACGCCCTTCCCTTTGATCGTGTGGGCCACCACGCAGGTGGGCTTGCCTTTCGGCACACTCCAGCTGACTCCGGATCAGGTCGGGTTCCTCACTAATCCCAGCGTTCTCGGGCTGGAGGGGGCGAGTCCAGCCTTCGCGCAAGGCGTTGGTCAGTACGCCGGGCTGATCGGTGCCTCGTCGGGCATGGCCGTGAATGGGGCATGGCCGACAGGCATGACCGGCGGCTTTCCCGGGATCGCGGGCTTTCCAACCAGTTGTGCCGCGCCTCCGTGCTTCGTGCCGGGTTCTTATCAGACACTGGCATCGCAGGAAGGAAATTTTCCTGTTTTTGAGGGAACCAGTCTCTACTCGCTTCGTCTCGACCAGAACGTGGGAACGAGCCATCGCTTGACGTTTCGCGCCAACGTCAGCCCGAGCACGGTCACCGGCATTGAAGTCAGCGGTCAGGACCAACCGTTCGGGCAAAACGCATACTCGCGCACTTCGCAACAGACTTATCGCGACGTGGCTGGCGTTTTTCAGGACACTTGGACCATCGGCAACAACAAGGTCAACGAATTTCGTTTTCAGTACGCCCGGCGCGGACTTTCCTACTTCTACAACACGCAGATTCCCGGCGGCTCCGACCCGGCTGTAAACATCCCGGGCTTCGCCTATTTCGGCCGCGAGCCCTACTCCTACATTCAGCGTGTCGAGCAACGGTACCAATTTACCGACAACTTCTCCTGGACAGTAGGCCGCCACAACATGAAGTTTGGCGGGGACGTAAACTATCTGCCGATTACCGCAATTTTCACCGTCAATTACGGCGGAGTGTACGACTTTGGCAGCTTCAGTTCTTCTGCACTAGGCTTTGCCTCCCCGATTCCCAACACTCCGTTCCCCGATCTGTCGCCCGTGCAATCCTATGGCGCTGGCCTACCCGGAGATTTCATCCAAGGCATCGGCAGTCCCAGCGATTCCTTCAAGAACATTCCGATCGGCGCGTTCTGGCAGGACTCATGGCGCGTCAATCCACGCGTCACGCTGAATTATGGCCTGCGCTATGACGTGGAGATTCCCCCGAAATTCAAGCCGCCCCAGGGGCTGGCGCTTCCCGCTTACAAGTTGCTGGGATTGCAGAAAGGGATTCAGACCGACACGAACAACATTCAGCCTCGCATTGGCTTGGCTTGGGATCCCAGCGGGACTGGGAAGACTGTGGTGCGTGCGTCGTACGGCATCTTCTATGACCACCCGCTGCTGGGCCTGTACTTTCTCGGCGATGCCTCCGACGGTTCTTCCAGCGGTCAACTGGCTTTCGCCGGTACGTCGGTCTGCTCGGGTCCCGGCAACCCCGGCAACCTGAACGCGATTACCATTTTCCAAGGCCTGCCTATCAACGTTCCGAGTCCAAAAAATCCGTGCGCGGCCACTCTGAACCCGACGACCGCTACCGCATTGGGATACCTTCCCAACCAGCAGCAGTTTCAGGCTCTGAACTTTTCGCAGTCGGTCTTTCTTAATCAGAATTATCTGAACCCCTCTACATTTCTGCCGCTGGGCTTTCAGCCCTTCGGCTATCCGCAGTCGAAGAACTTTGTCTACGCGTATTCGCAGCAGGCGAACGTTACCGTGGAGCGCGATCTCGGCGGCGGTTTTGCTCTCAGCCTTGCCTACAACTTCAACGGCGGCCGACATCTGAATCGTCCGATCAACGCCAACACCATTCGCGGCGACTTGATGGTCGCCAACTTCGAGGCGGCTTACTATGACGCATCCATTGCCGGAAAGGCTACTCCTGCAAGTCCGTTCACCGTCAGCGGCTGCAATCCTGGGGGGACTGCGACCAGCCCATTTCCTTATGTGGATGCGTCTCTGATGAATTTCTTTCGGCCCGGCGGCTTGAATCCGTCGATCATCGGAGCCTACGCCTCCGTCAGGGACCCGCTCGGCTGCATTGCCCAGGCCCAAGCTTTAGTCCAGACGCTCCCGGGATTCAACGCGAACTGCAATCCCGCCACCTTTACCGGCTGCGTCCCCTTCGGCGACATGGATGCCAACTACTCCAACGGCAGCTCGATCTATCACGGCTTCACTACCAACCTACGCAAACGCTTCAACCAACACTACGAATTTCTCGCTTCTTACACCTGGTCGCACGCCATTGACGACTCCACCGATCTGCAAGCGACGCTAACTCCCCAGGACAGCTTTTACCCTGGCCTCGATCGCTCCACTTCCTTGTTCGACCAGCGTCATCGCTTCGTCTTCAGCGGCGTTTATCAGACGGGAAAGCTTGGCGGCAGCGGTTTCGCCAGCAAAGTTTTCAGCTACTGGACCATCGCCCCTCTGCTCGATATTGCTTCCGGACGTCCCTTCAATATCATCACCGGCAACGGGGACAATCTCCAGTTGTCGTCCTTGACCGGCCGGCCCAACACCACGATCGATCCGGCCTGCGGCGCGGTTTATAATTCCAAGTACTCGCCCACGGGCGTTCTGCAGGAGCCATGCATCAATGGTTTCGTCGCCTCCGGAATAGTCCCGACGCTTCTACAACTCGACGGCAATCTCGGCCGCAACGCGGGAATTACTCCCTGGACCGTTTTCGACGACATGCGGGTTTCCAAGCGCATCTACTTCGGTGAGCGCTTTAGCATGGACCTGATCGCCGATATGTTTAACATCGCGAATAAGATGAACGTGGCCGCGGTCAGCCCGCTGTACACCAACGCCGGGCTGCCCACCGCCGCCTACGACCCGCGCCAGTTCCAGTTCGCCATGAAGCTGAACTGGTAAGCATTTCAGGAGCATTTGGACCGTGGACGTCGGACCTCGGACCTCAAACCTTGGCGTAGCAGCCGTCCTGGATTCCGGACAGTATGTCAACCGCGATGCCGACGGCGGGATCTCTCGGGGATAAAGCCCGGATCATTTGCGACTCCGAGCGGCACGGCTGAGGCCGTGCCCTTCCCCAAATCATTTACGAGGCAGAGCATCCAGTCTCCGAAGTTTGAAATCCTGAAGTCTGAGGTCCGAGGTCTGAAGTCCGCCAGTGTTACACTTTTCGTTCACCCATCCTTGGCGCTTGCCGGAGTTCGTTCCCCAATGTCTGAAACGCAAATGCCCACCGCGCGCACCCGCGTGGTCCGCGAAGCCGATCGCGCCGTTTATGATCGCGCGACCGTGTACCGCATCCTCGACGAAGGCTTTCTCTGCCACGCCGGCTTCGTGGTCGACGGCCAGCCGTTTGTGATCCCAACCTCCTACGGCCGGAAGGACGCGAGCCTCTACATTCACGGCTCGGCCGCAAGCCGCATGCTGCGCCAGATGCAGACAAAAGACGGGGCGCCGGTCTGCATCACCGTTACGTTGCTCGACGGACTCGTGCTGGCCCGCTCCGTTTTCAATCACTCCATGAACTACCGCTCGGTGGTGATTCTGGGGAAGGCAACTCTGGTGGATGATCCGGAAGAGAAATTTGCGGCTCTGCGGATTCTGTCGGAACACATTCTGCCCGGCCGGTGGGATGACTCGCGCCAGCCCAATGAACGCGAACTCAAAGCGACCTCGGTGCTGCGCGTGCCCATCGAAGAATTCTCCGCGAAAGTTCGCGTGGGACCGCCCATTGACGACGAGGAAGACTACTCGTTCCCCA
The DNA here is from genome assembly GCA_003136335.1 of Acidobacteriaceae bacterium. The sequence goes on from PLEA01000594.1 coordinate 4,108, forward strand.
CGTGGGCCGGAGTGGTGCCGCTGGAGATGGTCGCGGGGAAGCCGATTGACGATGCGAGACTGCTGCCGGGAAGAAGAGCGCCAGAATACGCGCGCAACTACGCTCGCAGGCGCTGAGCGCCGATCGCGTCAACAAGGCGCGTAGGGACAGCCGCCCTCGGCTGTACGGCGGAGCGAAGCTTCGCGGCTACAGCTTCGCCGGAGTCGAGTTTTAAAGCGTATCGCTCAGCGAGGGGCCTAGCTGTACGGAACGCCGAGCTTTGCTCGGCCGGACAGCCGGGGCGGCTGTCCCTACGCGAGCTTTGCCGCTTACGGAATCAGCAGCAGTTTCCCCGCGAGCTTCCGTGCTTCCATGTCGCGGTGCGCCTGGGGCGCTTCCGCCAGCGGATATATCTTCGCAATCCGCACTTTGAGCTTGCCTTCCGCAATCATGCCGAAGAGCGAGCTCGTGCGCGCCAGCAACTCCTCGCGAGTGGCCGTGAAGTGTGCCAGCGTGGTGCGCGCCATGTAGAGCGACCCTTTCTCCGACAGCTTGGCTGGATCCACCGGCGGCACCCGCCCGCTCGACATGCCGTAGAGCACGAGCATGCCGCGCAGGCGCATTACGTTCAGATTTTTCTCGAATGTGGCCTTGCCCACACCGTCGTAGACTACGTCGACGCCTTTGGCGCGGGTCAGACGCTTCACCTCGGCTTCAAAATCCTGCCGCGTGAAGACGATTACTTCCTCCGCGCCTGCCTCGCGCGCCAGCTGGGCTTTCTCCTCGCTCGAAGCCGTGCCAATCACCCGTGCGCCGATCAGGCGCGCCATTTGCACCAGCAGCAGGCCGACTCCGCCAGCAGCCGCATGCACCAGCGCCGTCTCGCCCGCTTTCAGTTTGTGTGCGTCGTTCACCAGATAGTGCGCGGTCAGCCCGTGCATCATGGCCGCGGCGGCTTGTTGATCGGCGAGCGTCGGGGGCACGGGCACCAGACTTTCCGCCGAAGCCGCCATGTACTCGGCGTAGGAGCCCAATGCCCCGCTCCAGGCCACACGATCGCCGACCTTCACGGCTTTCGCCTGCGCACCCACCGCCGTCACCACTCCCGCGCCTTCCTGCCCGGGAATAAATGGCAGGGGCGTGCGCAAACTTCCGTCGCGGAAGTGGCCATCAATTGAGTTCACACCGGCAACAGAAACCTTCACCACCGCCTCGGCCGGCTTCGGCTGCGGGGTGGGGACTTCGGCCAGTTCCATGACCTCTGGGCCACCGGTTTGCTGCACGCGAATTGCTTTCATGGTTTCAGGTCTTGGGTATTGGGTCTTGGGTATTCGGTCTTCGGTCTTGGGACGTTGGTCTTGACGTTTTGAACACTTAGGCCTTGGTGACAAGCCTAAGACCCAACACCTAAGACCTAACACCCGTCCTACGGAATCAGCAGCAGCTTCCCCGTAGTTTTTCGTCCTTCCAGGTCGCGATGTGCCTGCTGTGCTTCAGCCAGAGGATAGATGTGTTCGATCCGCAGCTTTAGTTTGCTGGACGCCACCATGCCAAACACCGCGCTTGATCGAGCCAGCAACTCCTCCCGTGTGGCGATGTAGTTCGCCAGCGTAGGCCGAGTGAGGTACAGCGAACCTTTCTGCGACAGGGCAACCAGATCAAACGGAGGCACCGCGCCGCTCGACCCGCCAAACAATACCATCACTCCGCGCGGCCGCAGAACGTTCAGCCCTTTCTCGAAAGTCGTCTTCCCTACCGAATCGTAAACCACGTCGACGCCCTTGCCGTGGGTTAGTCGTTTGGTCTCGGACTCGAAATCGGATTGCGCGTAGAGAATGACTTCGTCCGCCCCAGCTTCACGCGCTAGTTTCGCCTTGTCGTCCGTCGAGACCGTCGCAATCACGCGTGCGCCAATGTGGTGCGCCATCTGCACCAGCAGCAGTCCCACGCCGCCGGCAGCGGCGTGCACCAGCGCCATTTCGCCGCGTTTCAAGGGATAAGTGTCATGCGAGAGATAATGCGCCGTCATGCCCTGCAACATCGTCGCGGCGGCCTGCTGGTCCGTAACGCCGGATGGAATTGGCACCAGCCGGTCCGCAGCGACAGCAGCATATTCCGCGTACGATCCCATCACCCCGGTCCAGGCCACGCGATCGCCGATTTTCACTGAGGTCACATCGGTGCCCACCGCAATGACGACGCCCGCGCCTTCCTGCCCCAACACAAACGGCAGCGGAGCTTTGTAGCGCCCTTCGCGGATGTACACATCGATAAAGTTCACACCCGAAGCGGCCAGCTTCACGACTGCCTCATTCGCCTTGGGCTGCGGAACCGGCACCTCCGCGAGTTCCATCGCCTCCGGCTCACCCGGTTGTTTGACTTCAATAGCTTTCATAAAAGTTCGGATTCGCGCGCCTGCTAGAAGATACTTGCCGGATGATTTTACACGCGATAGCCGAGACTCGAGCGCACTCCTTAAGGCCGAACTCGGCCGCATACTCCCACCTTGGTCCTGGAATGCCGGGCTAGGATGTTCAATTCCGAACATCTGCTTGTCGAATTCGAACACTCTACGTACTCCCAAACCGACTTCAGACTCATTTTCAAAGGGTTGTACGAGATACTGTTGGCGACAATCTTGCAAGGTAGAAGAGCACGACAGCAGAGGAAATTATATGCAGAATCTGTTTCAGGATTTTCATTACGCGCTGCGGCAGTTGCGCAAGAATCCAGGGTTCACGACCGTCGCGGTCTTGACCCTTGCGCTCGGGTTAGGAGCCAACACTGCGATTTTCAGCGTGATTGATGCAGTTTTGCTGCGTCCGCTTCCTTTTCATGCCCCCAGCCGCTTGGTCGTGGTAAAGCCCACCGAGCCCGACCGGCGCGACGATATTGGCGTGTCCTATCCCACCTTTCTGGACTGGAGATCACAGAACCATGTCTTTGAGGGTCTCTCTGTATTTCGTGAAGACGATTTCACTCTTACAGGAAGAGGCGAGCCCGCACATCTGACGGGCGCCGTAGTTTCTGCGAATCTGTTTTCAGTGCTGGGCGTTCCTCCCGCTACAGGAAGAGATTTTATTCCCGAGGAAGACAAACCAACCGGCACTGGTTTGCCGATCATCTTGAGCCATAGTCTTTGGCAAAACCGTTTCGGGTCCGATCCGAAAATCGTAGGTCAGAACCTCACTTTGGACGGTCAAACCTTTGCTGTCGTTGGCGTGATGCCAGGGCGGTTTCAATTTCCGGTGCAGCGAACACCGGTTGAATTCTGGACGACAATTGCTCTCGATGCGCAGCCTATGAACGGATCGCCGCCAATGACTTCGCAGCGCGGAGCTGGATATCTTGATGTGATCGCCCGCCTGAGACCTAAGGTCAAAATCGAAGTGGCGCAGTCTGAGATGGCCGGAATTCAAGGCGGCCTGAACCGGCAATATCAGGAGAATAGGCCCAAAGGAATCAGCCTTGTTCCGGAAGCGGATGCGGTGGTGGGGGACATGCGCCAGGGCCTCTTCATTCTTCTCGGAGCCGTAGCACTGGTTCTGCTCATCGCCTGCGCGAATTTGTCGAATCTGTTGTTAGCCAGAGCCGCTATGCGAAATAAAGAAATCAGTGTGCGCACGGCGTTGGGAGCGACGCGCTGGATGATTGTGCGTCAGTTGCTGGCAGAGAGCGTCTTGCTCGCAACCGCAGGCGCCGTGGCGGGGCTCGGGCTTGCCGCGTCGGGAATCAAGTTGCTGACGGCCTTAGCGCCGGCGGACCTGCCAAGAATTACGGAGAGCGGCCTCAACCTGCAAGTGCTGATCTTCACCGCGCTGGTTGCGGTTTTGACCAGCGTTCTATTCGGACTGGTCCCGGCCCTGCAGGCGGCCAAGCCTGAATTAGCCGCCTCTCTCAAAGAAGGCGGCCGGAGCGGAACTGAGACCATGGCGCGCAGCCGCTTGAGATCTGCATTGATCGTCACAGAAATGGCTCTCGCCATGGTCCTGCTGGTGGGTGCTGGCCTATTGCTGCGAAGCCTTCTGGGTTTGGGAAAAGTAGATCCCGGCTTTGCTAAAGATCACGTCATTACCTTCGGACTCGACTTGCCCGGCCGGTACGGACAACCTCAGAGAGTGGAATTCTATCGCGGCCTGCTGGAGAAGATTCGGGCCACTCCGGGTGTGCGTTCAGCCAGCGCCGCGTTTCCGCTTCCTCTCTCGGCGGACGACATCAAGACCAGCTTCGAAGTTGAAGGCCGTCCCATGCAGGCATCGGAGCATCCGGTTACGACCCTACACATCATTGATCGCGATTATTTCCGCACCCTGGGAATTCCGCTTTTGAGCGGCCGCGAGTTCAACGTCCAAGATGATGCCGTGGGAGCGACGGCTGTCGTCATTATCAGCGAGAGGCTTGCAAAGCAAGTGTTCCCTGGAGAAGATTCGGTCGGCCGGCGGATCAAGCCGGGTATTTCGAGTGGAAATAGCGGCGAACCAATGCGGGTAATCGTGGGCGTGGTCGGAGATGTAAAAGCGGAGGGTCTGGGTGCTCCCTCCATTCCAGAATCTTATGTGCCTTATGCCCAGTTGCCATTCGCTCCAATGTCCGTGGTCGTGCGCACGGAAATCGCTCCTGGGCATATGGTGCCCACACTGACCGGTGAGGTTCAGTCCCTGGACAGCGCTCTGCCTCTTTTGCACGTGAAAACTCTTGACGAGTATGTGGACGATTCAATTGTCGGTACGCGCTTCGAAGCCTTCCTCCTCGGGACCTTCGGGGTTCTTGCATTTGTGCTCACCGCGGTTGGACTGTATGGAGTGATTTCGTATACCGTAGTCCAGCGCGCGCGCGAGATGGGTATTCGCCTTGCTTTGGGTGCGGATCGCGCTGTGATCCTGGGAATGGTCGTCAAGCACGGAACACTGCTGGCCTGTGCGGGG
>PLEA01000341.1 GCA_003136335.1 Acidobacteriaceae bacterium
GTCTTCCTGCAGGGCGGACGTCCCACCTTCGGTCCCAAAGCCGCGGAAATTGCCGGCCGCATCTATCGCAACATGTATGACCACAATTTCTTCATTGCTACCCACGGTTGGCCTTCCGACTCAGCCGCAGTGAAGACGGTTAACACAATTCCGTAAATTAATTTCGCAACCCTCATCGTAGAGACGTAGCTCCGATACGTCTCTTTTTGTCCCGGCGTAAATTTTCCGCATTATTTCCCGCGGCCCTCCCTTGCGACCTTTCCCTATTCCTCGGAGATTGTTTCCCATCCTCTCGCTCTCCCACGCCGAGTTTCTTATTGCCTACTAATTAAGAGAAACGGTAGCGCTGCCGATGTGTTCTCCAGGGGGCGCCGGCGCCGTCGGAGTTTCGCGCCGGTCTGCGGGCCGCTATCCGCGGGAGGACGATACGTCAGGATCGACCATACTTCATGGAAGTTACGACTACAGCCTTGTAGCGCTTTCCATTACGCTTGCGCTGGTCGCGGCCTATACCGCGCTTGATCTTGCAGGCCGCGTGACCGCGGCGCAACGCCGGTCGAAATGGTTTTGGCTGGCCGGCGGTGCCACGTCAATGGGGCTGGGAATTTGGGCCATGCACTACATCGGGATGCTGGCCTTCAGTCTGCCGGTGCCGGTTCTCTATCACTATCCCACGGTGGTGCTGTCGTTGCTGGCAGCGATCGCGGCCTCCGCAGTCGCACTGTTTACCGCCAGCCGCGAGCGCATGAGTGTCGCTTCTTTGCTGGCGGGCGGCTCAGTCATGGGCGGAGGCATCGCGGCCATGCATTACATCGGCATGGCGGCCATGCGTCTGCCGGCGATGATGCAGTATCGCCCCGCTCCGCTCGCCCTCTCGGTGGGGCTGGCCGTCGTCATCTCGCTAGCCGCGTTGGTCTTGGCATTTCAGGTGCGTCTCGAGCAAAAGACCACCCTGCGCAAACTCCTCAGCGCCCTGATCATGGGCAGCGCCATTCCGCTCATGCATTACACCGGAATGTGGGCGGTGAGGTTTTACGCTAGCGATATTCCGTTCGGCGTCGAATCTACCGTGCAGATTTCTTCTCTGGGAATCGTTGCCATTAGCCTGACCAGTTTTCTGATGATGAGCCTGGCGATCGCGACCGCCTTCCTCGATCGGATGTTGGCGCTGCGGACCGCCGTGGTCAATGCGGCACGCGACGGCGAGGCCCGCCTCCGCATGCTGGCCGAGGCGATCCCGCAGATCGTCTGGACCGCGACGCCCGAAGGGGCTGTCGACTACTGCAACCAGCGCTGGTACGAACTCACCGGGTTCACCGTTGAGCAGACTCTGGGAGCGGGCTGGTCCAATGGGCTCCATCCCGACGATCGGCCTGTGGCTTGGCAGAATTGGGAAACGGTCCTTCGCACTGGCGAGCCTTTGGAGATGGAATATCGCCTGCGCCATGCCGCCGGAGACTTTCTCTGGTATCTGGTCCGCGCAGCTCCCATGCGGGATTCCACCGGCGCGATCGTAAAATGGTTCGGCTCCTGCACCGACATTGACGATCAGATGCGCCATCAAGCGGTATTGGAAGAGCAGATCCGGCAGCACACGGCCATGCTCATGGACGCCAATACCCGTTTGCAAACGGAAATGCGCGAGCGCGCCCTGACCCAACAGGAACTCAATCTGCAAAGCGAGCGCATGATGCTGGACCTCACCGAGCGCTCGAATCGGTCGACCAACCTGGCGAAAATGGCGGAATTGCTGCACAGTTGCGCCGCTGTGCAGGATGCCTGCTCCGTAGCCGCCGGCATGGCCCCCAAGGTATTTCCGGAACTGCGCGGCGCCCTCTGGCTGTTCACCCCTTCGCGGGAGACACTTGAGGTGGCCGCGACTTGGACGGATTGCAACTTGCCGGCAAATTCCTTTGGCCCGCAAGACTGCTGGGCCCTGCGCACCGGGCGCCTGCACCTGGTCGTGGCCGGCGACCATACTGCCGAGTGCCGTCATGCAGCCGCCGGCGAGTTCTCGTATTTCTGCCTGCCGCTGGCGGCACACGGCGAAGCCATCGGGATTTTGCACTTCCGGACGATCGCACCGGGCGATCTTCCCCAGCCGATGTTGTTGGTCGCCAGTACGTTCGCCGAGCAGCTTGGACTCTCCGTGGCCAATATCCGCCTGCGCGAAGCTCTGCGCATTCAGGCGATCCGCGATCCCTTAACCGGTCTCTACAACCGCCGTTATCTGGAAGAAATGATGGAACGCGAAACCCGGCGGGCGGTGCGCACCGAGCAGGGCCTGGGCGTTCTGATGCTCGATCTCGACCATTTCAAAAACTTCAACGATACCTACGGCCACGACGCCGGCGACACTGTGTTACGCGAGACCGCTTCCTTTCTATTGAAAAGCGTTCGCGCCGAGGACATTGTGTGCCGCTTCGGCGGCGAGGAGTTCGTCGTCATCCTCCCTGCCGCCGACCTGAAAGTAACTCAGGCCCGCGCCGAGCGCATCCGCTCCAGACTGCGCGAGCTGTCCGTTACGCATCAAGGCCAATCTCTCGGACCGATCACAGTCTCCGTCGGCGTGGCCGAGCTTCCTCAGCACGGCATCTCTTCCAAGGAACTGCTGGACTCCGCCGATGCCGCACTCTACCGCGCGAAGAGAGAGGGCAGAGACCGTGTGATGGTCGCCGATACGTCTCTGGCCGCCGCCGCGAAAACGACGTAGCGCCGGAGCAAGATCCACGTAGCGCCGGCATCCTGCCCGCGCGCGCTGGGAACAAACGCTCTTACCACAGCGCAGAGACGCCGGTGCTATACAGCGCCCTGCCGTCACGCCCCGCGTAACGGTGAAGGACGAAACCCGCTACTTTAAGTTCGGGCAATCTCTACAACGAGAAGAGCAACACGATCACCGGAGGACGTCGGCCTGATCTTCTGAAGAAAAGCTCTCAGCCCTCAGCCAACCGCCGCGTTCAAGGTCCAACGAGTAAAACGAGAAACGAGTAAAACGAGAATTGTCATCCCGACCGAAGCTTGCCCTTACCGAAGGGAAGGGCAAGCGTAGTGGAGGGACGACCTGCTGTTCCCCCGCAGCCCACGCAGCCACCGCATTCCCATTTCGGAACTCCCTCCCTCCAGATCACAAATATTTCCATCACACTCCACTCTCCCACCCGTACACTACCTCTAAGTGTTTCCCTCTTCCAAAATAAATGGCGGAGCCCCCCCAGGCTCCGCCATTTTTGTTTCCCCAAAGTTCGCAGCCCGAATCAAGGAGCCCCAATGTCCACCGACGGCCCCAACCGCATGGCTTTCACAAAATCCTGCAGTGTGCTCACGTACATATCTGTGCGCCGTTCCAACTTCGAGACAGCGGCCTGATTCACTCCGAGGATCTTCGCCAAGTGACGGGTGAAAGGACTTGCCTGGCAAGATTGGGCAAAACCGTAGCAATCAAGCGCCCGCCCCGTTTGGGAAACACTCGAACATTTGTCCGAGTGTTGTGACGCGGGCTGCCCCACCTTTCGCGATTTTCGAAGGTGAGAACAACCACTGCAGAAAGCTATGCTCGCCGCTTCCAGTACCCCGGCTTTCGCTTACTGTGCGCGACCGCAATGATTGTCACCAGGTTTGGGTCGTCTAGGTAGATGAGGAAAATGGGAAGCGCTGAAGAACGAGCCGGCGTGTTCCGTGCAGGTATTTCGGCCAGCGGCGCGGGGCTTCAGAAATGCTTTCTAACGCTCCGTAGACATCGGAAAGAAATGCCATGCTCGCGTCGAGGCTCCGCGACAGGTACCAATCGTCAGCGGCCTCGAATTCGAGCCACGCTTCGGGATGGAACCGATACGGCTTAGGTTTTGGCATCCCGCCGTCGAGCCTTCAGGCGACGGAGCACTTGTTCGCCGGGAATCGTTTTCACCCTTTCCGAACGAATATCGTCGATACGCGCTTAATCTCTGCGTCCCAAGCGGCGTCGACGCCTTCCTCAGGCACCTCTTGATCGAGGCTTGCGATCAGCCGATCAATGAGCAGGCCGCGATCTTGAGTCGAAAGCGCGAGTGCCTTCTCCAGCAGTTCTGAGACTTGCGGCGTGACTCGGGCCATGACTACCTCGTGCTGAGTCATCTTACAGCCGGGAGTTCCGACGAGCGGCCAGAGTCAAAAGGCGGCGGACAGGAGTGTCCGCC
>PLEA01000282.1 GCA_003136335.1 Acidobacteriaceae bacterium
AATGGTTTGAATGGCACCGGGACCAGGCCGGTGCCAGTGCTGTTTCAAGGTTCTTAGGTTTCTTGTTGAATAGCTGGCATTGCCGGAAGTCCCGTGTTTTCAAGATGCTTGCCTCCTCGGAGCGCCGTTTTCAGCGAGAAGTTGAGGTGACGAACTGCTTCGTCCTTTCCGTTATAACCTGCAGGAATGACGTCATTCCGAAAAGTTATTGGACACAGCGGAAGAAATGAATCAAATTGCTTAACATTGCCGATCCCGCATCGACTCGACCAGCCGAGGACGGCAGTTGCAGCTCGGTACTTTGAGCGTTGCACATTGCAGTTGAGGTAATGCCGTGTCCGATCTCGTTCGAAAACCAGTAGAGTCATCTCGCGCCTTCGATACGATTCCCGCTGCAGAGACTCGCGGATTCTGTGATCTTGCCAACGAGAAACACTACTCCGTTGCCGAACTAGCAAAACTTTGGAAACTCAGCGAACGAACAATTCGGCGGATGTTCGAAAACGAGCCGGGTGTTCTCTGCTGGGGAAGCTCCGAGCGACGCTTCAAAAGGGGATATAAGACCTTGCGCTTTCCGGAGACAGTCATGCGGCGGGTGCATCGGCAGTTGCGCATTGCAAGCTGAGAATCTCCCAGGATGGAGTTCGCGAGGTTCAATGGACTTGGACCGGAACAGGTTTCGATCCCGAGGGCGTCGTACCCTTTAAGTCCGCACCTTCCACGACTGAACCTTCCCAGGCCATACGGGCATACATTTCAAGCTGCTGTTGACGCTCTTTCACAAACGGCGCGTAATGCTTTTCCGTTACTTTGACGCTGCTGTGGCCGAGCAGCAGGGACACCCGGTCGATCGGTACGCCTTTGTTCAGCAGTTCAACCGCAAAAGTGTCGCGGAACATGTGAGCGTGGCAACGCTTTGGAGTTTCGTCGGGTTTGCGAATGTTGGCGATTTCGAAGAGCCGAGTGAGGGATCGGCGCCATCCCTTGCAGGCGGTCTGCGCATCTCCATTGCCCGACCAGAAAAAATAGCGCGGATTGCCGCTGGGCAATGCTCGCAGAACCTCGGCAATATCCGGGGGGATTGGAACATAAACGGGAACGCCAGTCTTGGCACGATAGAGGAAGATTTTCCCGTCATCGCTCAGCCGATCCCGTTCTAAAGTGACCGCATCTTGAATTGCAAGTCCGGACCAGCGCAGTAGCAACACTAAGGCCCGAAGCCGATCCGCGCGGAACTGAAAATCACGGCCGCCGCGCCAGTCGCCATAGGCGTATGTCGCATCAACAATCCGCTTAAATTCAGGCTTCGGGAACCAGCCGGTCGGAAGCGAATGAACCGTCGAGCGCTTTACCTTCGTCGCAGCATTGTCATTTAACCAGCCGTTTTGAATGCAGAACGCAAAGAAGCCTGCAAGCCGCGAGAGTTTGCGGTTCGCGGTTAGACCGCTATTCTCCCAAGTCGCCCGAAAGTTGACCAACTCCGGCGGGGTAAGGTCGCGTAGACGGCTCAGGCCGCGGTGCTTCGCCCAGGAAAGAAACTGGTTCTGAAATAAAGTTTTCGACTGCTTTGTTGTTTCTTTAGAAAGGTTGCGGCCCTTCTCATCTGCCAAAAATATCTCGACCGCAGTCGAGATGGTGGTGGGAATCGGCTGACGCTGTTTTGAGGGATCTGCCGCCTCTTCGATCAGGCGTGCTTTGCGTTCGGCCTGTTCCCAACTGCGGGTCTGTGCTGATTGCCGCGCGCGCTCGCCATCAACATATCCGTCAATCCATTTCGGACAGCGGCACCGGCGATATTTGGGATCGTCTTTGTGATTGCACTCTGGAGTGTGGCGAGCATAGACAAAAAGCATGGGCCGAGTCCCGTACCTTCGTGCTTCAACAACGGGCACCATTGTACCGTGATGGGTACAATTTGGGTACAATTTTATTTGTGCTCGCTAAAAGTATTGATTTTACTGGGTTTTTATATGGTGGAGCTAGTCGGGATCGAACCGACGACCTCATCGTTGCGAACGATGCGCTCTCCCAGCTGAGCTATAGCCCCATGTGCGGTTGGGTTGTCGACTTTTGAATTATCGGCTGCCGAACTATTTTATCAGCGTTCCAGAATCGGCACCAACCGCGTGAGCATCGAGGGCGGGCCTTACGACTGGCGCCTTGCGCACGACGAAGTCCAAAATCCTCTTGACGAATCCCCCTCGTTTACGTCTAACTAACACTTGGCAGCAACGGTAACCGCCTGCCGCAGGAACTAATCTGATGTTTGCGCAACTGAATCCTGTGACCGCGCGCCGGCAGCGCTGGCTCGGGATGGGTTCGCTTGCCTTCCATGGTCTGTTGCTGGCGTGGCTGCTGTACGCGCCCGAGCCTCAGTTGCTTACCGCGGTTTCGGTGGCGATCGGACAGAATGGCAAGTCCGTTACGCGCCTCTACTGGCCCAGCAAATCTGCCGACGATAGCAGCCAGAGTTCCTCCGACAAGGCGACCGAGCGTTACCGTCACCAGCGGATGAGCCATGATAAGTTGACGTGGAAGGCGCCTGCCCCAGCGGCGAACCTTGCGCCGCCGCAGAATCCGCTGGCCCGTACGAACGCTGAGGACGATTCCGAAACTCAGACGCTTTCGGCCTTAGGTCATGGCGCACAAGCGGGCCTTCCTTACGGCACGCTGAATAGCGGCCCTTTCTCTGGCAACGAGGTTCGGCCGGCCTTGCCAGTCACTACTTCTGATCCGGTGGCTTATCCGTGGGAATTGCCCGACTTCGAAGGCAACGTGGTGGTGGAAATCGTGATCGATATTCAAGGCAACATTGTCGCCAAGAAAGTTCTCCAGAGCCTCGGATCCAAACTCGATGAAAAAGTTCTGCTCGCGCTCGATAACTGGCACTTCCAACCGGCCACCCGCAACGGCGCACCCATCGCTTCAAAGCAGGACGCCATTTTCCACTTCCGCGCCAGAGGTTAGACTCCGCGATTCGCAGCGTAGGAAACCCTCTCGCAGCATGTCAGCCGCTATAATGAAAAGGTGAGCGAGAACGAAATACAGCAGATCGCCTCGGCCGATTTCCCCACCCGTTGGGGCAAATTCCGCATTCACGGCTTTCGCGGGCGCGGCAGTTGGGACGGTAACCGTCGCGTAGAAGAAGCTGTCGCGCTAGTAATCGGGGACGTGAAAGCCGCGCCGCCGCTGGTGCGCATTCATTCGCAGTGCCTGACCGGCGACATTTTTCATTCTTTGCGCTGCGATTGCCGCCAGCAGCTGGAACTGTCACTCGCAATGATCACCGCAGAAGGCGCGGGCATTCTGATCTACGAACTGCAGGAAGGGCGCGGCATTGGCCTGATGGCCAAGCTGCAAGCCTACGAACTGCAAGATGCAGGACTCGACACCGTCGAAGCCAATGAACGCCTGGGCTTCAAGAACGACTACCGCGACTTCACGCTCCCGGCCCAGATCCTCAAGGCGCTGGGAGTCACGCGCGTGCGTCTGCTGTCGAACAATCCCGAGAAGGTCGAGGCACTGGAACGCGCCGGAGTCCAAGTAGTGGAGCGCGTCCCCTGCGAAGTCACTCCCAGTCCCCACGCCGAGGAATATCTCAAGACCAAGAAAGAAAAGCTCGGGCATCTTTTCAAGCAAACGAAAAGCAGCTAAGGTCGGTTTGTCAGTCCTGCCTAACCTTCCGCCGCGCGCGAAACTCCACCCTCATCAGTCTGCCCTCGCAGAATCCGAACAATAAAGAACGATAACAAGGCCAGCAGCACGAACGGCAAGGGCGCCGCCATGCGCGCCGGAAAAACCACAACTGCCGGATTGCCCGCCCAGAGTGGCGAAAACACTGAGGCGACGGCAACTCCGCAGGCCGTGAACCATTGCCAGCACAGTGCGACCACAGCCGCGAGCGCCAGCACGCGCACCGGGCGGCTGGCGTTCAGGATTTCGCCCCGGCGAAAACCTAGCCAGAGAATCGCCGGGAGCAAGACCACCTGGTCGTAAACAGCCCCGCCGGTCGGCGCCAGGATGACGGTGACCGCGAGGACAAAACTCACCGCTAAAGAAAAGCTGGCAGACCCGGCCGGCTCCCGGCGCGCACGCCAGCAGATCGCCGCGGTGAGCATCAGCATGGCGAGACCAACTGCAATTCCCAGGAATCTGCCGAGCACCAATTGTGTGAGAGGCGGCAACGTATAACGTGAATAGCCCGCCATCGAGCGCCACCAGCCCACAAACCATCCGGGCAGGACGAGTTGGCTCACCAGAACCAGCAGCCCCATCGAAAGCATAAAGCTGAGAGCAAACGCCTTCCGACGCTTCCAGTCGCTGACCGCCCACAGCAGCAGCCACAGAGCGATCAGCCACACCAATTGCGGTTTCACGGACGCACAAGCGACTAGCATTCCGGCAAGCCAGAGCCGCCCACGAGCTAGCAATGCCACCGTCATCGCCAGCCCAGCCCCCACCAACAGACCTGCCTGCTCCGCATACAACCCTTCCAACACCGGATAACTCACCAGAAGCAGAATGATGGCGACGGCCCGAGTCGTCGGCGAAATCTGTAAATGAAAAGCGCGAAGCCAGAGTACCAGGCTGGCCGCCGTCAGCAGGGGAAGCAGAATCCCCAGCACGACTCGAACTGCGTCAAATCCAACAGGCAGCAACGGTGCAGCTAACAGATCAACATAGAGCGGATAAGCAAATGCGCGAAAATCTGTGGACGGATCGGCCGGGCGGTGCGGGTCCATGGGTCGGCCGAAAAGGCCAGTCTGAATCTCCCGCGTCATCTCCTGCGTGTAGGGATTTCTGCCGTGAAAAAGCAGTTCGCGGCCGGTGAGCCAGATGGGATAGAAGTCCCCGCCGTAGTCATAAGCTCCAACCATTTCGTTGGCCGCATCGCGCAGTCGCGCCCGAGGCAGAAGCAAGTCGAAGTAGTAGTAGCTGGTCCCGAGCGCGATAAGGAGAGTCAAAATCAGCGTGGGATTTCTTCGCAGGCGCATGCACAAGCCGAATCGGTGGAGCCCTGAACGCGATGAGCAGGGGTCAACTCCGCTACAGATCGTCTATGAAAAGTGAGCCCGCTCGCGTTTCAGTTTACTATTTCGTGTGATCGATAGTTACCTGGACCCCATCAAAATCGCTCGCGGCACGCACAGGATGCCGCGGGAGGCAGCAATGCCATACGAGTGACCAGGTCACGAGTAGCGCACTGCCAATCCGCTCCATGCCATACGATGAAACAGCTGGTCCATTTCCTTTGGATCCGCTTTCATCTCTTTGTCGATCCACCAGTCCAGCAACGAGAAAAAACTCCCCGCCAGAGCGGGGGCCTGGGCAGATCGACGCAACGGCTCGATGTCCACGCCTCCCGTCTGTAGTCTCTCCTCAATGGAACGCGCAAAGAATCCGCGCCCTAGCGCCTGCACATCATTCATCTTCCCTGAGTTCACCACCGCAGAGTAAAACTCACGTACCTGACGAATGTGCGTGAATAACTCTTTCACCGGCAACAGGCGATTCGGGCTCGCACCATCCCGTTTCAGCGCGGTTGAAACATTCTCGAAAAAGTCGTCCACGTCGCCGATGAACAAGTCTTGTTTGTCGCGATAGTGTACGTAGAATGTCGAACGCCCCACTCCCGCGCGGTCCAGCACATCCTGCACGTTGATTTCGTCGAAATTCTTCTCATGCATGAGCGCAACGAGGGCATCGCCCAGCGTGTCGCGCGTTCGCAAAATACGACGGTCCGTTTTCCGATGAGAGTTTGGACCCTTATTCTTTGTTTTCTTGGCCTTCACAATCCCTGATTCCTGAACATATCCGGGGCGTTTGTTCCGTATCGTGGTACTTCAGCAAATAACACTTTCACACGCAAGCGATTTATGTCTAGAGTGTCGATCATGACAGATGATCGTAAAGCTGGAATTGCTCTCATTGCCGGTTCGCTGGGCGGCATTTCACCATGGCGGTCCACCCTTCAGGAATGGCCTCGCAGACTGCGGACCAAGTCGCGCATCTGTCGGTCATCTCCGGTGCCGCGCACTCGCTCGCTATGGTGAGCGTCCTCTTGCTGTTCCTGGCCGCTTGCGGCCTGACACGGTGCATTGCCGCCCCCGACCGGATCTCCTTCGCCGCCATCGTCACCTACGGCTTCGCTAGCGTTGCCATCATGATCGCCGCGGCGATCAGCGGATTCACCGTCCCGGATCTCATGAAGCACATGGTCCGCGATGTTGCTGACGCTGCGCACCAATGGCAAATTGTGATCGACGGCATCTTTCAGATCAATCAAGCTTTCGCGCGCATTTATTCCGTGGCCGCCTCGATCGCAATTATTCTTTGGTCCGTCTCCGCGCTGCGGAACGGAGGACTCGGCCATGGTGTCGCCATCTACGGCTGCGTCGTTGCCCCACTCACCATTCTTGGCATCGGCATCGGTCACTTGCGGGTCGATGTCCATGGCATGACAGTTGTTATGCTCGGCCAAGTTATCTGGTTCATCCTCGTTGGATATCAGTTGTGCTCTCGCCCGCCAAGCCCTGTATCGCCGCCATCGAAAGCCCGGCTCAGATCGATCCTAGTCGGCGGCCCAGGCCGAGCGTCGCCGCTTTCCTTCGCAGTCGTCGCCGCGAGTCAAACTCACCGGCATCAAGAAGACGCTTGAGGACGCTTTTGTTCTTGGCCGGCAAATACTGCAACGCACTGCGCGCCAGTGCAGAGTAGACTTCGCGGGCAGCGGGTAGGCTGCGCAATACGCGCAGATGCTGCTTCACCGTAGCCACGTCGCCGCGAACGATGGGCCCGCTGAACGCGCCCGCGGCATCGAAGGCAGCATAGTTCGCCAGCGTCTGCAATAGGATAGGGATCATCCGTCGCTTCGCTGCTTTTCGATTTACTCCTGCGAGAGCTGCAACCTGCTCCGTAGTAGCCAGAAGCGCGGTGAATAGGGGCGAGGCAAAAGTGCCCCACGCGTGATAGGCGGCCTTGTCATTCTTGCGAATCGAATAGGCGCGACCGCCCAAATCCTCAACCAATCGCCGCACCACGCGCACCGCGCGCGCGTCGCCCTCAACTGCGAAAGGCACTCCCGCCAGCGAAGGCCGCGAGCCCCGCACAAACGTCATCAGCGGATGCACGGACGCGACCGACGCCCCGCCCCTGCGCAGCACTGCCAGTTCATCGCTGGTAAG
>PLEA01000610.1 GCA_003136335.1 Acidobacteriaceae bacterium
CGCCAGATCTCGGTGGTACCAAAGCTCTTCCTGCCGCTGACGCCGCCTACGCGTTCCCATTGCCGTGGCAGGACACTACCCTGGATCATCCTCGGCGCAAAGTGAAGTGATTAATGCGACTTTAGACACGGGCTGCTAGTACTACTGTGTTATAAACTAGATACCTGCTTGCGAGTATTCCAGCGATTCTGTTGCACTATAGCGGTATCTTGGCGGCATGAGCGCCAAGACCGAGACCTCAGACGCGCGGCAGCAGCGGTTGACGGCCTACCTTGACCATTTGGCCGAAGCTGCCGGGCACGCGGATCGTGCCGTGCCCCTGACGCTGTACTGCACCGGGCTGCTGCTGCCCGGGGAGCGCAAGTCGGTCGAGCCGATGGCGGCGCGGCTGGCCCCATCGAACGTGCGGCGTATGCACCAGTCGCTGCACCATGTGGTGGCCGATGCTCCCTGGAGCGATGAAGCATTGTTGGGCTGCGTGCGCGACTACGTGCTGGCTACGATGACAAAAACCAGCCCCATCGTGTCCTGGATTGTCGATGACACCGGGCTTCCGAAGAAGGGAACTCATTCTGTGGGCGTAGCGCGCCAGTACTGCGGGCAGACCGGCAAGCAGGATAACTGCCAGGTCGCCGTCAGCCTGTCGGTGGCTACGTGGAAGGCCAGCCTGCCCATCGCCTACCGTTTGTATCTGCCTGAAGCCTGGGCCAACGAAGGCCAGCGCAGAAAACAGGCCAAGATTCCCAACGAGGTTCACTTTCAGACCAAGCTGGAGATGGCGTTGGGCCAGATCCGCCAAGCCATGGCCGACGGGGTTCCCAAGGCAACCGTGCTGGCCGATCCGGCTTACGGCAACGACACAGGCTTTCGCGAAGCGCTGGCCGGAATGGAACTACGCTATGTTGTCGGTGTTCAGAGTTCGACCACTATCTGGCCGCCAGGCGCCGAGCCGTTGCCGCCTGCGCCGTGGAAAGGCGGACGTGGCCGGCCTGCCAGCCGCCTGCGCCGCGATCCAGATCATGCGCCACTATCGGCCAAACAACTGGCCCTGGGGTTGCCGGCCAAAGCCTGGAAAACCATCACTTGGCGGGAAGGCACACGCCGCCCCTTGCGCTCCCGCTTTGCCCGTGTGCGCATCCGCCCCGCACATCGGGATCACAAGCTGCACCAGCCGCGAGAACAGGAATGGCTGCTGATCGAATGGCCCCGCGGCGAAGCCGAACCGCGCAAATACTGGATGTCGAACCTGGCGGAAAGTATTTCTTTGCACGATCTGGTCGCGCTCGGAAAACAACGCTGGATCATCGAACGCGATTACCAGGAACTGAAGCAGGAACTTGGCCTGGGCCATTTCGAGGGCCGCGGCTGGCGCGGCTTTCACCACCACGCGACCCTCTCGATCGCCGCCTATGGCTTCCTGGTGGCCGAACGGAGTCGCTTTTCCCCCTCGGCCCGCAGCGGCCATCTTGGACTATCAGTTCCCCAACTCCCACCCGACTTCCTCCCCCGCGGCTCGCATCCGGCCTGAGCGGCACAACCCACACTCCATCGCCACCTTGCGCATCCTCCTCGCCCGATCCCTGCTCCGCAAACTCTGCCGCTGCCCCTTCTGCGGTTCTCTACGTTTATAACACAGTAGTACTAGAGCGAAAACGCCGCTGTGTCTTTTCTTGCCTTCGAACCAAAAACACCACGCTGATGGTCTCCCACCGTCATTACCAACAGAAGAGACGGACATGTCAGGTCCGCCAGCTATGAGTTGAACAGTATCTCCCGGTTTGATTTCATCTTTTATTAGTTCACCCCAATTAAAAGGAGGTCAGTATGCAAATGCAACAGCATTGACAGGCGGAATTAGCTTCAGGCTCACGATGCTCTCTAAGTTTGTTTGCGTCAAGAAAGCTTTTCACGCGGGAACGCCGCTATTTAGTTTTCCGCTTTCCGCTTAGTATGTCTATGACACTGGGACGTTTTTCTAGCTTGTGCATCCTTCAAGATCTATGACGCGCCCTCAGTCTTTAGCTTGTTTGGACGTTTGGCTTCTCAGGCGGGTTTCTTTCGCTTCGAGAAGCTTATTTATCTCTTCGATGATTTTCATGAGCTTCTGAGGGTCTTGGTCGTGCACCGCCTGCTTGCTCAGTTCGTGCCAGCGTTTCAGGTCTTGGCCACGCATTGGGCTCCCGTGCTGGAATTTAATGGCGATCTTGTAGCACTTTCCTGGCTGATTTCTTCATGGGCTGAAAGCTTTTTACCGCCAACTTTACCATCGTCACCAAACAGGCCGTTCAGTTTACCTTCCGCTCTTCATCCGACTAGGCGCGGCGGATGGCGGTACTATTTAAGGTTTGAGTGGATTGTGTGGGAAGGGATAATCGGGCAGGTCGTCGGGCGGCTTTGAACCCGATAACGCATCCGTTCCGCCCGTGAAGTCTATTCCCCGTTGCTGCTCGTGCGTTAGGTCCGGTAGCGCGCATGGCCGGTGTAGTTCAGCGGCGTCTCTTATTTCGGCATCGGTGCGTAGTGGCCTTCGCGAAACAGAGTTTTGGCCAAGCTGTTCATCGAATTTAGTGTGTCCGGATGCTCATGCCCGAGGACACGCTGACGAATTTCCATACTCTGCTGCTGAAGTGACTGTGCGCGTGGATAGAGGCCGAGGTTATAGTACACGTCTCCCATGAGGTGCATCATTTGTGCTCGGAGCTCGGGGTCTTTCGTTAGGCCGGTACCGATGTCCTTGGAGGCTTTGTCCAGAATTTCACGGGCGGTGATGGTATCGCCTCGCGCTTCGCTCGGGTTCGATACTTTGAACATGCTGGTCATGAAGTCGGTGATGCGCGTGGCGCGGTCGCGCTCACGGGTCGCCCGGTCCCGCTCCTCCGTAATTCGACGCAATTCGACGGCCTGCGTAACCACAAACCCGGTCAACAGGAGGAGTAAGCCCGCGGCTGCGCCCAAGACGATTCGATGCCGGAGGGCGTACTTTTGCAGGCGGTAACCAGCGGTTGCGGGACCGGCTACCACTGGCTCGCTACGCAGATACCTTGAAATATCGGCCGAGAGTTCAGACGGTGTGCCGTAGCGCCGGACGCGGTCCTTATCGGAGGCGCGCTTTCAGGCGCGCTTGCCGTGTCCAACAGAGTGGGACTGTCCGGGTTGATAATCAACGGCGGCCCGCATGGTT
>PLEA01000217.1 GCA_003136335.1 Acidobacteriaceae bacterium
GCCTTCGACACGTCCGCAATTTGCCGTTCCGGCAGGAGGTACGAATCATGAAACGCATCCTGAAAATTTTGGCCATCATCGTTGGCGTGCTGATTGTCATCGCCATCGCGATTCCCTTCTTCATCGACGCGAACACGTTCCGGCCCACTCTGGAGACGGACCTGACGACCGCGCTGGGCCGGCCGGTCAAAGTGGGAAATCTCTCGCTCTCGCTGTTCTCGGGCAGCGTTTCGGCGGACGACATTTCCATTGCCGACGATCCGGCGTTCAGCAAGTCAGCGTTCGTGCAGGCGAAGTCGCTCAAAGTGGGCGTGGAAATGATGCCGCTCATTTTCTCCAAGCAGCTGAACGTTACCGAACTGACTCTGAACCAGCCGGAGATCAGCCTGGTGCGATCGGAGAACGGCGAGAAATGGAATTTCTCGAGTCTGGGCGGAAACAACAAATCGGCGGCGCAGCCCGCGGCGTCCTCTGGGAATCCGAACCTCTCAGTGGCGAAGTTGAACGTGAATAACGGGCGGCTGACGGTGTCGCGCGCGGGCCCGGAAGAGAAGCCCCACGTCTACGACAAGGTTAATATCGAAGTGACAACCTTCTCCTTCACGTCATCTTTCCCGTTCAAGATGACCGCGCAGCTGCCGGCCGATGGCAGCCTCAAACTTGACGGCAAAGCCGGACCGATCAATGCCGACAATGCGGCCGAGACTCCGCTCGAAGCCAAGGTTACGATCCAAAAGATGAATCTGGCGGCATCGGGATTTATTGATCCTGCAGCCGGGATCTCGGGCATCGCCGACTACGAGGGAACCGTCACCTCTGACGGCCACCAGGCGAAAACCGAGGGCAAGCTGACAGCCACGAATTTACAGGTCGTGAAGAAGGGATCGCCGGCGGGGAAACCCGTGCAGGTGACCTACAGCGTCGTGCATGATCTGGCCAAGCAGACGGGCACCATTCCGCAGTGCGAGATCGCCATGGGCAAAGCGGTCGCTCACATGACAGGAACCTATGACGCTCACGGCAAAGTCACTTCCATCAATTTGAAAGTGAACGGACAGGGCATGCCGGTCGACGATCTCGAGGCCATCCTACCCGCTGTGGGCGTGATATTACCTCCGAAGGCAACGCTGAAGGGTGGCACCCTCGCCACGACCATGGCCATCGCCGGTCCGGTTGACAAGTTGGTAACGGTTGGAAACGTCAAGCTGGAAAACTCCACGCTCGCGAACTTCAACCTCGGCTCGAAGCTCTCCGCCATTTCCGCGCTGTCAGGAAAGAGCACGGGCAACGACACCACGATTCAGAATTTCAGCTCCGATGTCCGCGTGGCGCCCGAGGTTTCGAAGGCCGACAATATCAATCTCATCGTGCCGCAGATTGGCGTAGTCACCGGAGGGGGCACGGTGAGCCCGGCCAACGAACTCGCCTTCAAAATGAACGCGGCCGTCGGAGGAATGGGGATCCCGTTTGCCGTCTCGGGAACAACGTCCGATCCCAAGTTTGTTCCGGACGTGAAAGGCATCGCCACCGGACTGCTGAAAGGGCTCGGCCAGGGCAAGGCGAACCAGCAGAATCCCGTGAACAACGTGATGGGATTGTTCAAGAAGAAGCCGCAGTAAGGATTTGGCCGAGGACATCCGTGAACTATTTGAGAGCCACGCCCTCCTGGCGTGGCTTTCCTTTTACACCTTAAAGCAGTTGTAGAGACGTAGCTTGCTACGTCTCTCTCTCGCCAGCACATCGGAAGCCGCAAGCAGAGATGTTGCAGGCAACGTTTCCATATATTTACTAACAGGAACAATTGTTTTAGCATAGAGAAATGGCAACTGGCATCACGGACACGATTTCCGAAGGCTTGGGACGGTATTCGATTGGCGAAAAACTGCGCTCCATGCGGCTCCGTAAGAGCATGGGACTGGTGGAATTGGGCAAGCATACGGGCCTCTCGGCGGCCTTGCTGTCGAAGCTGGAAAGAGGAAAGTTGTTTCCCACTCTGCCCACACTCTTGCGCATCGCCATGGTGTTTGGGGTCGGTCTGGACTACTTCTTTACCGACGAACGCAAGCGCCGGGTGGTCGGATTGGTCCGCAAGGGAGAGCGCGTGCGCTTCCCCGAAAGGCCGGGTGCGCCCGATGTTCAGTACTACTTCGAGTGCCTCGATTACCGCGCTACCGAGCGCAAACTGAGCGCCTTTCTGGCGGATTTTCAAGAGGTTCCGGTGGAAAAACTCAAGCCGCACCAGCACGCGGGGGTCGAGTTTCTCTACGTGATCAAGGGGTCTCTGGCGATCAGAATTGGGAGTGAAGAATTCGTGCTGGAACCCGAAGACTCGATTTATTTCGACTCCGCGGTGCTGCATAGCTACCGCAGGATCGGCTCGAAAGCGTGTACCGGAGTGATCGTCACGGTGCCGTGAGAATCCGGCCCGGAATCCGTTTGGCTTGAGAGAGTTTGAAGCCCGGCGCGACCCCGCAAGAATGAGGCTGCCCATTGCGGGTGGTACCTTAATTGCTATCTACCCTTCATTGACAAGGCGTGTTGACCATTCCATACTCGCGGCTAAGCTGCAAACATTTGCAACCTTGCTGACTCAGGGCACGAAGCCCGCGGTTCGAGGATTGGTTTGACCTCAGTCCGAGTCGATTTTCACAGAACGGTGTTTCAGGGTTCCATCACAGGAGGATTCTCGTGTCCAAGCCATTTGCCTCAAGAAAATTCATGTCTGCTGGTTGGGTCGGCCTCGGCTCGATCGCCGCGGTCGCGATACTAGCCGCCGCCGGAATCGCCGGCTCCGCCAGTCTGCGCACGCACCGCGGCAACACTGCGGCCAACCCGGTTGCCGCAGCGCAGGCACCGGCCCTGAGCGCGGCACAGCGCGGCCGGGTGCAAGCCAGTCTGGGCGCTCTTCCTCTCGCCTTTGAGGCCAATCAGGGACAGACCGACCCGCAGGTGAAGTACATGGCGCGAGGCAACGGCTACACGGTCTTCCTCACAGCCAACGACACGGTCTTCGCGCTGCAGAGCTCAGAGCAGGCAGCTACGCAGGTGAATGGCAAACCCCATTTCACAGCGCCGTCCAAAACCCGCACCGCTGCTATTCACATGCACCTGGTGGACGGAAACGGGCAGCCGCAGATCGCCGCCGGCAGCCAGTTGCCGGGACACAGCAATTACTTTATCGGCAACGATCGCAGTCAGTGGCATTCGAATGTCGCGCAATACGCGCGCGTGTCCTACCGGGACGTTTATCCCGGAGTAGACATGGCTTTCTACGGCGTGCAGAAGCGGTTGGAGTTCGATTTCATCGTCGCTCCCGGCGCCAGCCCCGCCGCGATCCGGCTCGGCGTCACGGGCGCCAACCGCATCGCGACCGATCCTTCCGGCAATCTTATGCTCGCCTCCTCCGCGGGAAACGTGCTTCTGCACAAGCCAGTCGCTTACCAGCAGAAGGATGGAGCACGCCAGCCAGTCGAGGCCAGTTTTGTCCTGCGCGCCAAGAATCAGGTGAGCTTCGAATTAGGCAACTATGATCGCAGCCGCGAACTGGTGATTGATCCCTCGGTAAGCTATGCCACGTATTTGGGCGGCACAAGCGAGGACGACGGGAACGCCATCGCCGTTGACGGCAGCGGCAATGCCTACGTAACCGGCCAAACAAAGTCCATGGACTTTCCCACCAAGAACGCTCTTTACGGAACCAATAAAGGCGTCTTTGACGCATTTGTGACCGAGCTTTCCCCGACCGGCACCTTGGTTTATTCGACCTACATCGGCGGCACCAGCAACGACAGCGGCAACGCCATCGCGGTGAATGCGTCCGGCGACGCTTTCGTGGCAGGCGGCACGAATTCTTCCGACTTCCCGACCCACGGCGCATACCAGAGCACTCTTAAAGGAGCCACGAATGCTTTCGTGCTCGAACTCAACTCCACTGGATCGACGTTGATGTACAGCACTTTCCTTGGCGGCACTGGAGGCGATGTCGCCCACGGCATCGCTCTGGATAGCGGCGGAAACGCTTATGTGGTGGGATCCACCACCTCGACCGACTTCCCGGCGCCTAATAACCTCCCGTTTGAGACCGAGGGCGGCTTCCTCACCGAGTTGAACTCCTCGGGTAACACTCTGGTCTACTCCACCTACCTAGGCGCGGGCCCCGCCGACTTCGCGGCGGCGGTCGCGGTCGACGCTGCAGGCAACGCTTACGTCACCGGCGGCACCGAGAGCCCGACCTTCCACACGACGCCAGCAAACGTGTTCCAGCCTACGTGCGGCAGCGATGGAAACTGCAACAACGGCTTTTATGACGCGTTTGTGACCGTAGTCATGCCAGGCGGAAGTGGCTTTGTATATTCCACATTCCTGGGCGGCGAACTGAGCGATAAAGGGCTTGGCATTGCGGTTGACAGCGCGAGCGGCGACGCATACGTAACCGGAGTGACCTCGTCCACGAAGTTTCCCGTCATGTCTCCATTGCAGGCCACCTTCGGGGGCGGCCTTCTGGACGCGTTTGTAACAGAGTTGAATCCTACAGGTACGAAGTTAATCTACTCCACGTATCTCGGAGGGAGCGGCGATGACACCGGCTTAGCCATTACCGTGGACAGCAGCCAGAATGCCTACGTAACCGGAGAGACCGCATCGTCGAATTTTCCGGTTGCAAGCCCTACCCAATCCAAAAGCAATGGGCAGAACGATGCGTTCGTGTCCCAGATCAACGCAGGTGGCTCCGCGCTTGTCTTCTCCACTTATCTAGGCGGATCCCTCAACGAGAACACCGCTACGACCGGCGGCGGTGCGTCGTTCGCCGGTATTGCCGTCGACAGCGCTGGCTCCAATATCTACGTTACCGGCAGTACGAGTTCGTCTGATTTCCCGACAGTCGCCGCCGAGCAGCCCACTACAGGTGGCACCGGCGATGCGTTCGTGGCCAAGTACACGATATCGGGCTTTACGGTAACGAATGGAGCCTTGTCCCCCGCTTCGGGAATCCCCGGAGTTTCGGCGACGGCCATCATCACCGTGACCTCAACGAAGAACTTCAGCGCGCTCGTCACTCTCGCCTGCTCGGTTGCCCCGGTAGTCCCCAAGGGGCCTACCTGTGGCCTCAGCCCCAGTTCTGTCACTTCTGCCAACAACACAGTGACTGCGACGCTCAATTTAGCCACCACGGCATCGAGCGCGATGCTCGAGCGCCCGACGGGTCGGCGCTCCTCCGGCGTCTTTTACGCGATGCTGCTGCCGATTGGCGGAATCGTGCTGCTGGGCGCAGGATTCGGATCTGCCGGATCACGTCGCAAAAAGTTGTTCGGCCTCCTGATGCTTGGACTGCTCCTCACCGGGCTGCTTCTAATGCCGGCTTGCAGCAGCAGCAGCGGCGGCGGTGGTGGCAATACCGGCACGCCGACTGGCACCTACACCATCACGGTTACGGGTACAAGCGGCTCAGCCATCGCCACCGGCTCACCGGCGCTCTCCCTTACCGTCAATTAGCCCACACGCAGTTTTAGCCTATGTGGGAAAGCCGCCCCTTCGGCAAGGGGCACCTCTCCCACATGAACACGCGCCAGGCGGGCGTTTCCGCTTTCGTTGCGACAACCCATGCTCGCGTCCGCATGATGGTAGTATGGAAGATTCCGTGGGAATGTTTCCGATAACTGTGGCGTCGTGGTCCCGCGCAAAACATCTGCGATAAAATGGGGCGCGGGGTTCCGCATCGTTCCTCAGACCGCGGGGCTGATTTCGCGGCGATGGCGCTGCAAGTTCGGCGGCAGCGCCGGGCAGCCTTTGTGTTGTGCTATGAATCGAAGCTACTTGAACCTGCTCATGTTGAAATCCGAGTCGTCGAACTCCCAATTGAAAATCCGGGGCGGGCGAGCCATTATTTTGGTTTTGTGGGGAATGACGGCTTTTCTGACCTTGCTGTCATCCGCGTCGGCCCAGGCGGACTTCACCCTGCAAGCTACGCCGTTCTCACCCGATGCGGTTGCCCCCGGCGGCACCTCTTCTTCCAACATTACGATTGGGACAGTCAACGGCTTCACCGGCACGGTCAATCTAACCTGCCAGGTCTCTTCGCCGCAGCCCACCACTTCCACTCCCGCCTGCGCGGTGAGTCCGACGACCGTGACTCCTCCAGCTGGCGCTACAGCTACAATCACCACCACCGGCCTGACGACCACGGTGAGTTACGCCATCACGATTACCGGCACTGGACCCTCCACCACGCACACCACGCCGCCGCAGGACCTGACGGTTCTCGCGGTGACGCCTCAGTTCACCATCACGGTGCAAAGCCCGGTAGTGCCCGGCAGCGTCCCCGCCGGCAGCGGAGGCAAGGGCACAGTCATCATCAATCCCATCAACGGCTATAGCAGCCCGACCCAGCAGATTGGAGGAAAGACGATTACAGGAATCACCTTGTCGTGCGCTTCGATCACTCCGCTGGTGACGATTCCTCCGTTCTGCTCCTTCAACCCGCCCAGCCCGACGGTGAATGGCACTGCGGTCACCTCGACCCTCACCATCAGCTCGTATGGCCCAATCATCACGGGTGCCATCGCTCCGCACCGGACTTTCTATGCCCTCTGGCTACCTTTGCCCATGCTGGCGCTAGTGGGCTTGGGCGCCGCGGTGGGCGGAAAGCGATCGCGGAAAGCATGGGGCCTGCTGGCTCTTTTTGTGATCGGTGGCGCACTTTTCCTGATGCCCGCATGCGGCAACACCACCACCACCTCTACCGTGCCGAACGGAACAACTCCCAACAATACCTACACCTTCACCGTGGTAGGCGTCGACGCCAATGGCGTGATCTCAAGCAACACCACTTCCACGACCAGCGCGAACCCCACAGTCACCCTGACCGTAACCTCGCCAACAAACTGAACCCTGCAGATCCTGGCATCGCGCGACGCGTGGGATGGGCTCCCGGCGTCCGGCTCTGGGCCTCCGGAAGCCGGGGTTACGATGCTGCTTTGCGCGCCTGGCGCTCGATCTCTGCCGCCTGGTGCATCAGAATATCGCGCAGCGATACCAGTCCCTTCAAATCCTTGCCGTCGACAATGGGCAGATGGCGAAATCCAAACTCCCGCATGATGAACAGGCATTCCTCGACACTCTCGTCGGCAGAGACTGCGCGTGGGTTCGCGGTCATCACCTCCGCCACGGCGGTAGTTCCTGGAGTGCGTCCCACGGCCACGACGCGATTCATGATGTCGCGCTCCGACAGAATGCCCGCCAGTTGTCCATTGCGCAGCACGGGCAGGGCGCCAATGTTGTGCTCCATCATGAAACGCGCAGCATCCAGCACGGTGCGCGTGGCTTCAACAGAATAGAGCTTCCGGTCTTTCACGAGATCGCGAAGAGTGGTCATGGGCTACTCCTTCGGAACAAGTCAACCTGTGTGGCCTGCGGCCGGCCCCTAAAGGCCCGCCCTTGCGGTGGGCAATACTTTACCACAGGAGCGAGCCGCGCATAAGCCCGTCAGATAAGGGTTTCGATAGTTCACTCTCGGCTGTCGGGACCGGCAGAGCCCATGTAGGGACAGCCGCCTCGGCTGTCCCGGGAGCGAAAGCGACCGAAGGAGAAGCAACAGCCGAANNACAGCCGCCCTCGGCTGTCCAGCGGCCCAGGTGTATCGGGCCGCAACGATGAAAATGAACGAGATGTTTTTCTATTTTGCGACGCGGTTCCGATCGTAGCAGTGAGGATACGGCACCTGGCGGCCGAAAAAAAACCGCCAGGCATTCGCTTTTTTTGACTTGCTCTTGCTAGAAGCGCAACTGCGGACCAAACGTAATCCGCACGTTGTTGTGAGCCCCACCGTTGAAGTAGATATCGTCGCCAATTTCAGGGCGAAGTCCAATCGGCCCGGCGAAGGCTTCGATTCCAGCGCCCGGGTAAACGGCGAAGTAGGTCGCTCCATTGGTTAACCCAACCGTGTTGACGAAACCGGTTTGTACATTCTGATTATTGATGCTGAAGTTGTCGAATCCAACTTTTCCGGTTACGAATATTCGAAACGCTCCCGAACCTGTCTGCAGTTTCGGCCCGAAGAATCCGTGCAGGGTCCGAAAGCTGGAGTTCACCGTTGCCGTGGTCACACCGTTCGAGAAAGTGTTGGTGTAGTTCCGCTTGAAGTCATAAGCCATCTCGGCTTCCAATTGGACGTTGGGATTCAGATTGAAGGCCGCGCGTCCGCCCAGACCAAGAAAGTTGCTGACGGGCGCGGCATTGTTGTTAAGCCGGAAATAATCGACGAAGGCGCCAACTTCGACATGGTCCGAGCTTTGCGCCATTAGCATTAGGGACGGCCAGGAATATTGAATCTATAAAAAGATCGAGACAACGTTTCATTTTTGCTTACTCCTCATTGAGTTCTCACCCTCGCACACATCTCCCTCTCAAAGGCGGAGAGCGAGCGAAAGGTGGAGCGGTAGGTACAGGTATGGATGCGTTTCTGAGGCGGCAGGGTTGGTCGAGGCAGAGCGACACATCGGCTACGCTACTCGGGAAAAACCTGTAAACACTCGGGGAAAATCCGATTCAATTCGATCAGCAAAAACGGCGCGGATCAAGGCTCCGCGCCGTCTCTCTAGCCCTCTTCCAATTTCGCTATTGCAGGTGATTCAGCCGTGAAGGAGTAGCATCGGCTGTGCTGCTGTCGGAGCGCGGAGTCATCGATACCACGATGTACTCGCGTTCTTTGCTGTCGAGATCTTCCACGCGCAACAACATTTTATCTTTCTGCAATCGGAATTGCGCTCGCTCGCCTACCGGCAAAAGCACGGGATGCTTCTCATCGCGCGGACGAATTCGGTAAATTACTCGCTCCGCCTGCAGAACATATTCCTGACAAAGAAGTTCCTGCGTCTTCTTGTTGCCGGAATCGGTGCCCAGCATTCCGCCGGCGACGCTGGTCGAGTCTTTTTCTGCCGTGCCGCACTGCACCGAATCCATC
>PLEA01000488.1 GCA_003136335.1 Acidobacteriaceae bacterium
AACAAAGAAACCCTTCCCAGTGGCATGTACTAAGTAGGCGAACTCGCTGGCGGAGAGGTAGCAAGTTTCAAGGGCAAAGGGCTCGTCGCCAGTCTCGCGCAATCGTTCAATCTTGACCAAGGCAGTGGTCGCGGGCAAGCCAAGTCGAGCCGCCACTTCCGGCTCATGTTCAATGATCTTCGCCACCAGCGGATTCGAGATCTCCTTGGTGCATCGCTTCCGCGGCTTGCTCCAGGTATAAGTGCAACCGAACGTTCGCGGGGTTCGCGGGCGCGGCTTGTGTCGGAGAAGCAGCTTGAGCGGCGGCGCCAAGGGGCAGGAGCAGGCAGGTCGCAAACATCGCGGCCATCCGGAGCATCACTGGCAGCTTCATACCCCAGATTTTAACGCGCGCAAGGGAGAACGAAGCCGCGCTTATTCTTTGCCGGATTCGACGCGCACGCCCAACCACAATAAGCCCGCAACGACCGCCAATCCCGCGGTTAAAGACAAGGCAGTTTCCCATCCCACACGCCCCGCCAACCAAGGAGTGAGTGCGGGCGAAACCATGCCGCCGAGATTGCTGCCAAAGTTCATGGTGCCGCCTGCGATGCCGCTGCGCTCACCGGAGAGTTGCGTCATGGTCGCCCAGAAGGGGCCTTCTGTGCACAGCACCAGCACGGTGCATATCGTGAGGGCGGTCACCGCTAACAGCGGCCTGGGAGTACGAGCGCCAATCACCAGGAAGATGGCCGCCGCGCACAGGGCTGTAAGCGGAACGCTGCGGCGTCCCCAAGTCGCGCCCCAATAGATCACGGCCCAGTCTGAGAAAACACCGCCCAGCGGAATGGCGAACACGGTCGCGATCCACGGCAGCGCGGTTAAACTGGCGGCCTTCAGCACCTCAAAGTGCCGAACCTGGACCAGATAGAGGTAGAACCAGAAAATGAAGATGTATCCCAGGTAACCCTGCAGCAGATAACTGGCGGAAAGAAACCAGAAACTTGGCGAGCGCAACGGTTGAGCGGAGGCTTCGTGCGATCCAGCAGTGGAAGATGTAGCTACGGCTTGTCCATCCAAACTGCCGCGGGCGTGAAGCTGCCGCGGCGCGAACCACCACCACAGTAACCCGGCAACCGCGCTGAGTGACGCCGCCACCCACAAGGCCGCGCGCCATCCGTAGTGGCTGGTGACGGGCGCCAGCAGCAGGGGCGTGACCGCCGATCCCAGGCCCACGCTGGCTAGCACCAGGCTGTTCACCCGGGCTTGCAAGCGAGGCGGTATCGTGATCGCAATGGTTCTGCCCGACGTGGGATAGGTGGGCGCGGCAATCACGCCAAACAGGGCGCGGATGAGCCATAGTTGTGGAATCACCACGGCCAGTCCGAAGCCACGCCATCCCACCAACGCCGTGAGCCCGGTGAGCAGCAACCATCCTGTGCAAAGAACGATGAAGATGCGGCGGGCGCTGACCCGGTCGGCCAGTCCTCCCGAAGGCACTTGAAAGAAGGTGTAGCCGACCAGGAAGGCGCTGAACACAGTTCCCATTTGCGTCTGCGTGAGCCCGAAGTCCCTCATCATATTCGGAGCCACCACGGTTACAGCCACGCGGCATACATATCCCGCGGAAGTCGCAGCCATCAGCAGCAATATGAGGCGTTTACTTGTGGAGGCCGGCGCAGCGACCGCGCTCATGGGAGCCTTTTGTGGAGAATGAGTTCTGAGTGGCCAACGACAACGTAATCTTTCAGTTCGCCGACGAACTCGTACCCGTGCCGGCGATATAAATTTTGGGCGCGACGGTTGAACGACGACACAAGCAGAAAGAGATGTCCCCGGCCAGCGAAGTGTTCTTCGGCAAAGCGCAGAAGTCGGGACCCGAAGCCTTGCCCGCGCACCTCAGGCGCGACCGCGATGGAGGCAATGTATGGCGATCCCGCCAGCCCGTAGGGCGCGAGCAGAATAAAACCGCCTGGTCGCTCTTTGTCTCGCGCCACAAAAACCTCGCTGCCGCTACGGACCAAAGCCTGGCGGCATTCCGCCAGGTTGCGTCCCAGGGTGATCCACGGCTCGGTCGAAGCCATCATGCGGGCGCACCATTCGTAGTCGTCCGGTGCGGCAGCCACGATGTGAATCGGAGTCCCCATTATTTCAAGAGATAACTATCTCACAGAAAAAAAGAGGCTGCGGATGACGCCGCGCGCGCCGCGCGCGACCGCGCATTACGAGATGAAGTCGAGACGAATTTCAGCAACATCGTCATGGCAAGGCGGCGCGCGGATGCTATGCTTCGCCTGCCATTTTTTGCTTAATCGTTTACGTAATGCATCGTTCCACGCTGTTCTAAAAGGAGGCTGCGTGCACCTTCGAGACAATCTTCTTTTTTGCACCTTCTTCGGTCTACTCGCGTCGGTATGTTTCTCGCAGGAAGCGAAACCTGCGTGTCGCGATCTAAGTCTCCCCGCCGAACGACGGTAGATCTCTTGCGCCTACAATCCGACCGAACCAGAAGGACGATCACTGTCAGGAATGAGTTTGCATAGAACGTCTTCAGCGAGGCCATATCTTCGTACGAGTTGGTATGGCCATCAACTTCGCACAAATTCCAATTACGGTGCTGAACTGAGGACTGACCATCTAATCCACGGTGTGCTTCGCCGTGTATCCGTCGCGCGCGACCACGTCGACTTTCACGTCTTTGCCCTTCTGATCCTTCACCTTCAAGGGGCCGCCATCGGGCGCAACGACCTGAACTTTCAGTTTGCGGTAAGTGCCATCCAGCTTGGAATTGGTGGGGGAATAGGAAATCGTGTACTGATGGCGAATGTCATTGCCAATCGCCTGAAAGTCCTCGCCATACTCTGCCTGGAACCGTGGAAAATAGGCGCGCCCACCGGTCATGGCTGCGAAGGTGCGCATTTCGTTGTCGGCCTGCAGGTAATCCATCTGGCCTACAGGTATGCCGATGCCATGCGGCGCAGCCCGCCCGCGCGCTTCATACATTTCACGGAGGATCCATCCGACGCTGATGGGAAAGATGGTTACGTCTTTGGTGTCCTTAATCTTCTTCATGATCTTGTCCAGCGTGAGCTTGCTGAAGGTATCGACTCCAGTGGTGACGAGAATGATGTATTTCTTGCCCTCCACGCGGTCGAGCCGATCGAGCGTGTCATAGACAGCGTCGAAAAGATTTGTTTCCGAGAAACCCGGGATGCGCAGCTGGTTTAGCGCCCCGTAAACGGCCTTCTTGTCCTGCGTGAAATCCACCAGAATGTGCGGCTGCATGTCGTAATAGCTGACCGCGATCCAGTCGTCTTTCGTAAGCGTGCCGGCAAAGGCATAGGAGGCCTGCAGCGCCTCCCGCAGGAATCCGTAGTTGGTTGAGGCAAATTCAACCAGCAGGACGGCGGTGATGGGCGCCTTCGACACAGTGAAGTGGCTCACGTTCTGAGCTGCTCCGTCTTCCAGAATGCGAAAATTCTCCTGCTTCAGCCCGGGAATGAACTGGCCATCTTTCGTCGTGACCAGCACGTCCACGTTCACCAGGGGCACGTTCACTTTCAATGAATAGTCGGGGATGTCGTCGACCTTTTTCGGAGTGACCGGCGGAGGGGGCGGAGCGTCTTCGGGCTTTTTCTTGGGGATAGCGTACGGCCCCACATTGTCGGTAGGACCACCAGCTTCGGCAGGGACATCTTGCTTAGGCTTGCCATTGTCGGGCGTTTCGGAGGGTGCCTGCGACGGCGTCTGAGTAGCCGGCGTCTCGCCCTGTTGGGCCTGCACCGTGAGCGTCAGGGGAGTACAAAGCAGAGCTAGCAAGATTGCCAAACTCATCCTTGACCAACTCCCACTCTTGGACTCTAAAGTGTTACTTCCGTAACGTTTAAACATGATGACCCCGAAAACCTCTGTGCTAGTATAGACGCACGGATTCGCAATTGGGATGTTTTGCCAAGTCCCAGATCGTCCCCTCCAGGCAACGAGTAGAAGGTGGTCTGAGTCTAATCTGTAATGGGACCTGTTGGCGGGTCCCGGTGTCGGGGATTAAATGAGAAAAGTAGTTTTTGCGCTTCTGGTCCTAGGTCTATCCCTATCTACAATTCATCTGGCCGCCCAAACCTCGCAGCCCACCATTGCGGTGGAGCAGATCCATGCTGGCATGCGCGGCTATGCCCTCACCGTATTTGAGGGTATTAAGCCCGAGTCCATGGATGTCGAAGTCCTGGGTGTGCTGCACAATACGAACGGACCCAAGGGCGACATCATCCTTATCCGTTTGCATGGGAAAAAGGTGGAATATACCGGCGTCGTCGCCGGTATGAGCGGCAGCCCGGTATACCTCAATGGCAAGTTGGCCGGGGCGCTCGCCTTCCGCATTGGCGAATTCTCAAAAGAGCCGATCGCCGGCGTGACTCCAATCGCCGACATGCTCGAGATCAACGCACTTGATAAATCGCCCGCCGAAGAGGCTGCGGCGACCAAGCCCGGCGTGACAAACTCCGCTGGAAAAACCGCTGCACCTGGCGATGCCGGCACACTTCCTGATTCGACGCAGGCCGATTCCACGCAGGATTTCGCAAATTACCTCAAGCCCATTGACGCGCCCCTGGTCTTCAACGGATTTTCCGAAGACACCATGCGCCGCTTCGCAGGACAGTTCGCCGCCGCCGGAGTTGTTCCTGTGATGGGCGCGGGCTCAGTCAGCGAAGACAAACAGCCGGAACCGCTCGAAGCTGGTTCGGCGGTGAGCGCGATTCTGGTTCGCGGCGATATGGATATCGCGGCCACCTGCACCGTGACCTACATTGATCCCCAGCGTCTGCTGGCTTGCGGACATCCTCTGCTGCAGTTCGGTTCAGTCGATCTGCCCATGAACAAAGCGCAGGTTCTGGCCACGCTGCCTTCGCCATTGAATGCTTTCAAGATCGTCAACACCACCGAGCAGGCGGGAGTCTTTGTGCAGGATCGTCACACCGGAATTCTCGGCGTCTTCAATAAACAGCCGGACATGATTCCGGTGACGCTGACCATCCACGGCGGAAGCGGCACAAAGGAATTCCATTATGAAGTGTTGAACAATCCGCGTCTGAGTCCGGTGGCCATGATGGCAACGGTCTTCAATGCGCTGCATGGCGTCAATGAATACGGCGAGGAAATTTCCTACCGCCTCAACGGCAGCATTGATGTAAGAGGCTTTCCCGAAGTTGGGCTGCGGAACATGTTCGTTCCGGCCGAGAACGGGCAGCCCGCCGCCATGGCCGCGGCCCTTTCCCTGGGCGAGCGCTTCGGACGCATTTACGACAATCCTTACAACGCTCCTGCGGTGAAGAACGTGAAGCTCGACTTCGACCTCGTCCGGGAACGCCGCTGGGCGCGCCTGGAAAGCGCCCGCACCGACGTGAGCGAAGTCCGCCCCGGCGATGAAATCATCGTCGAAACCGTGCTCGCTCCCTATCGCGGCGAGCGTGTGGTGCGCCAGATTCCGGTAAAGATCCCCACCTCTGCCAGCAAAGGAACGCTGCGCATTCTGGTCAGTGACGGCGAAACTCTCGACCGTGTGGGTCGCACCAACCCGGCCTTCGGCCGCAAACTCGACCTGGCGTCCACGATTGCGCTGCTCAACAAAGAGCACACCAACAATCGCCTCTACGTTTCGCTGCTCGAGGCCGATCCTGAAGCTCGCGTAGCCGACAAAGTCATGCCCACCTTGCCCATTTCAATCATGAATGTCATGGATGGCATGCGCGGCAACCAGGAGATGATCGTCAGCGGAGAATCCAGCGTCGACGAAACCGCAACGCCTCCACTTGACTACGTGGTAAGTGGCGCCCAGTTGCTGACTGTTACCGTGAAATAGAAGGTGAAATTCTCAAACCGCGAAGGACTTCAGCGCAAACAGAGCTGAACTAGGGCTTTCGGCATGTGCCGGAAGCCTTGAGTCATTACCACCGCAATCAGCATTTGCGTGCCGTTGAAGCCTACATGCACCAGGAAGCTGGCTCCCACCGAACGCGTGGCGGCGCGCACCACGCCGCACACCACGCCCACCAGAAAGATGACCAGCGCCGCTCCCCACGCCCATCCATACTGCGGCAGATGAATCAAACCGAACGGCAGCGCGGTGAGCGCGATGCCCCAGGCCACGCCCATCCGCCGCGCCAGCACCGGATACATGAAGCCGCGAAAGAACAGTTCCTCCATCAGCGGCCCGAGAGTGACGGCAATGATCGACAGCAGATAGGCGTCGCGCGGCCGATCGAAGAGATGCTCGAAGGGTGTGTCCTTCGGCATGGGTAACAAGCTTTGCAGCAGGGCGAGCACGAAGAACAGCGCTGCTCCCAGCGCCAGCAGCTTCCACTCCGACCGCGGCCAGCTCCACCGGATCGCCTGCCAGAAGGCCACGTGATACTTTCCCTCCACCAGCGCAATCATGCACGCGGCCACCGGGATATAGATTAGAAATTGCGCAGCAATCAGCAGGATGGGCTTTTTCGACACGTCGGCCAGGCTTTCGTGCGGGTACCAAAGCCAATGCGCCGCCAGCAGCACCGCAAGCTGGAACACCACCATGGTGACCAGCGTCAGCCCCGCAATCAACAGGACGTCCCACCCGTTCCACACGGGATTCTCTATGAGCGGAGGTGTTGTCGGGACGGGGGTGACGCTTGCAGCAGCGAATGGATCAGGCGCGCTCAACATCGGCGTCTCAGCGCTCACCAGCGGCTGTGGCTCAAACTGCGGATTGTCGGAGGATGACAAAGAAGTTCCTTCAACTGACAACTGAGAGCCGAGAACTGACAACTGCCTTCCCAAAATACCCCGCCAGCGCCTGCCCCGTATACGACTTCTTCACCCGCGCGACCGTCTCCGGCGTGCCCTGCGCCACAATCCGTCCGCCTTCTTCCCCGCCCTCGGGCCCAAGATCAATAATCCAGTCCGCGTTTCGAATCACATCCAGATTGTGTTCGATGATGATGATCGAGTTCCCCAAGTCGGTCAACCGGTGCAGCACGTCGAGCAACTTCTTCACGTCGTCGAAGTGCAGCCCGGTGGTCGGCTCATCAAGCAAATACATTGTCTTGCCCGTCTGCCGTTTGCTCAACTCGCGCGCCAGTTTGATGCGCTGCGCCTCGCCGCCCGAAAGCGTCACCGCCGACTGCCCGAGATGAATGTATCCCAGCCCCACGTCGACCAGGGTCTGCAACTTCTGTTTCACCTGCGGAATGTTCTCCAGAATCGGCAGCGCGTCGGAAACCGGCATCTCCAACAAGTCGGCAATCGAGTTGCCGTTGTATTTCACCGCCAGAGTCTCGTGGTTGTATCGCCGGCCGCCGCAGACCTCACACAACACATACACATCGGGCAGAAAGTTCATCTCGATGCGCCGCTGCCCCTCGCCCTGGCACGCCTCGCAGCGTCCGCCGGAAACGTTGAACGAGAAACGTCCCGCCTTATAGCCACGCTCGCGCGATTCCGGCAGCATCGCGAAAAAATCCCGGATCTGCGTGAACACTCCGGTATACGTGGCCGGATTCGACCGCGGCGTCCGACCAATCGGCGACTGATCGATGCGAATGACCTTATCAATATTCTCCGCGCCCGAGATCGCCTTGTGCTCGCCGGCCTTCTCACGCGAGCGGTAGAGTTGCCGCGCCAGTGCCCGATACAAAATGTCATTCACCAGCGTCGACTTGCCCGAGCCGGAGACCCCCGTCACCACCGTCATCACGCCCAGAGGAAACGCCACATCCAGATTCTTGAGATTATTTTCCTTCGCGCCCAAAATCGTCAGCGCTGCCCCGTTCGCCTGCCGCCGCTCCGACCGCATCGCAATTGATGTTCGACCCGAAATATACGCCCCGGTCAGCGAGTTCGGATCGCGCATGATTTCTGTCGGAGTTCCATGCGACACCAGGCTGCCGCCATGCCGCCCCGCGCCCGGCCCCAGATCCACAACATAATCCGCGCGCCGGATCGTATCTTCATCGTGCTCCACCACCAGCACCGTGTTGCCCAGGTCGCGCAAATTTTCCAGCGCAGTCAATAGCCGGTCATTATCTCGGTGGTGTAATCCAATCGACGGCTCGTCCAGTACATACAACACGCCGCGCAGCTTCGATCCGATCTGCGTGGCCAGCCGAATACGCTGCCCTTCCCCACCCGACAAAGTCGCCGCCGAGCGATCGAGCGAGATATATCCCAACCCCACCGCATTCAAAAACTGCAGTCGCTCGACCACTTCGTGCATGACTCGCCCGGCGATCGCCGCCTCGCGCCCCGCCAGCTTGATGCCCTGCGCCACCGCCAGTGACCGCTCCACTGGCATGGCGGTGAAGTCGGCAATCGACATCCCATTCACCTTGACCGCCAGACTCTCCGGCCGCAGCCGCTTCCCGTGACACGCGGGACACTGCGTCGCCGACATATGATCCATTAGCCAATCGCGATAGCCTTCCGAAGTCGACTCCTCCAGATTCTGTTTCAGATATCCGAAGATGCCGTGAAATCCAGTCTTCCCTCCGCGCCCCGGTTCGCCGTTCAACAGAAAATCCTGAGTCTTCTCCGGAAACTTTTCAAACGGCGTGCTCAAATTAATCCCATACGCCGCCGACGAAATCTGCAGCATGTGGATCAGATTCTGCGACGACGATCCCGGCCCCAGTCCGCCCTCGAGCAAGGGCTTCGACCAGTCAGTGATCACCTTCGCCGGGTCGAAATCATACTTGCTGCCCAGCCCGTGGCACTCCGGGCACGCTCCATACATGCTGTTGAAGGAAAAGGAACGGGGCTCCAGTTGCGGCACGTTAATGCCGCAATCCGGACACGCCAGCTTCTCCGAATAAAGCTGCTCCTCGCCGGCGACCACGGCAACCTGCACCAGCCCACCCGCCAGCTTCATCGCCAGTCCCACCGACATTTCCAGACGATGCTCGATCCCCGGCTTCACCAGGAGGCGATCAATCACGACTTCAATGGTATGGTTCTTCCGCTTGTCGAGATTGATAGCGATCTCGTCGTCCAACCCGACCAGTTCGCCGTCGATTCGCGCCCGGGTGTAGCCATGCTTGACCAGCGTTTCCATCTCTTTTTTGAACTCGCCCTTGCGCCCGCGAACGATCGGCGCCATCACCATGACCCGGTCTTCGGGACTGAGCGACATCACCCGCTGCACAATCTGGTCGGCGGACTGGCGGCTGATCGCCCGCCCGCATTTGGGACAATGCGGCACTCCAATAGAAGCGAACAGCAGGCGAAGATAATCGTAAATTTCGGTGATTGTTCCCACGGTCGAGCGCGGGCTCCGGCTGGTGGTCTTTTGCTCGATCGAAATGGACGGGCTAAGTCCATCAATCGCATCCACATCCGGGCGTTCCATCTGGTCCAGAAACTGCCGGGCGTAGGCCGACAAAGTCTCCACATAGCGCCGCTGCCCCTCGGCATAGATGGTGTCGAAGGCCAGCGAAGACTTTCCTGAACCGCTAAGACCGGTAACTACCGTCAGCGTGTTACGAGGAATTTCAACGTCTATGTTCTTTAGATTGTGCTGCCGGGCGCCCCGGACAGAAATCTTGGTAATGGCCATCATGTGCCGGGGTTATGTCCCTTCCGTAATGTCGACAGGCATTCAGATTTATTGGAAAGTGGGATTGCACAGCTTTACTCCGTATCTTAGTCGTCAACAGCGCGGAGCGTCAACGCGGTTAGATTGAAGGTTCGCCCTGCTGAAAGGTTAGTACCGAGTAAGAAACCAGGTATACGGATTTCCGGGCCGTGCATCTGATAACAGCCCTTTGTTAAGAGGTTAGTTTCGTGAATTCGTTCATTATGCCCGTAATTCTCTTCGCTACCGTAGTCGCCTCAGTTGGTTTCGGCGTTATCACAGCCTATGCTGCCGTTGTTGGCATCCTGCACACGTTCGGTCGCGCCTCGCAGCCGGAACCAGCCCGCCCGCGCCTGGTCTTAGTACCCACGCAGAACCACGCCAGCGGCGACTAGCAGCCCTCCGGCGTCCGGAACCATCCATCCCAACCGCGCTACCCCATTCGCTTACTGGAATCCATGCGACCATGGCTGGACCGGTAGGCTTGATGCCCAACAACCTCAAGACTAGCCTGATGGCGATAACTTCCTGATTGTCTTTATGGAGTGTGCACCGTGCGTCTTTCGTCCATCTGGCTGCTGGCTCTCGCTTTCCCTCTGCTGCAAGCCCCGGAACAACCCGCAGTCAGAATTACGATACAGTCCGGGTTGGTTGGGAATTCATTCGAGCGGACCATCTACATCGAGAAAGACCGGAAGCGAACGGAATTTCGGAATTCCTCCGGACGCAAAAGACCCGGTAGAAACGATATACGGTCCCCACCTGGCCCAGATCGTACGATGCGACCTCGGACAATCTTTCGAACTGAATCTTAACACCTCGGAATACACCTCAGCGCTCTATCCACACCACGCGCCCACGAAGGGAGAGATTAGTGCGCCTGAGTTAGAAACTCCGATGCAGACGCCCGGAAACCCGATCATGCGTATTGAGATCAAGACAAATGACACGGGCGAGCGGAAAGAGATGTACGGGCACATCGCTCGACACGTCATCACCACAAGAACGCAGACTCCCCTCGAAGGCTCCCATTCCGAGCCGCAAGAATCGGTAACTTCGACCAGCAAGTCTCCTGCGACCCGAAGCGGCCCGAAGGACGGCAAGGTCACATTTATGTTCACGTGGGCACGGGCAACGGAAAACATCCGACGGAAAACTTTGAATTTGTCGGGATCGGGAAACCAGAGACCGGATTTGCCTGTATTCCCTGGTGACATCGAAAAGTCCGTTGCCTTTGCCGGATGGAAACGTCTCGCAGATTAAAACGTGGGTTATCGGGTTCGAGGAAGAGCCGCTCGATTCAGCGCTCTTCGAGATTCCTCCGGGCTTTAGACATGTGGACCACATCGAACGCAACCCGCCGCCCTCGGCGTTTGCCAGCAAACCGTGAGATTAGCGCTTCATGGCTTGCTCGGATTGTTATGCAACAGTCGATATTTTGCCAAATGAAATCGACTGTTGCCGCGGCCAGTCATCTCGCCGTTACTACCATGTCAGACAGGCCCGTTCCGCTGCATTCGAAACTACACTCCTTGGTGCTCGATCAGTTGCAGCTGCCTCAGGCACGCTCTGCCTATAGTTACAGCATGAACCGGATAGGGACCGATAAAACCACGGTTTAGTGTCTGTTTACGCTGACTCGTCACAAGACATCCGAGAACAAACCTTCCGCGGCCCGATAGCAATGGGGCTACAGACTGGCAAGAAGACCTCGGCAAAGGGATGTTTATGGGTCACATGATTGAAAGACTACGAACCCCCGGAGAGTTACGGATTCATCGGCCAGTTTACCCGCAGGTAAAACGAGCAATCTGTTTTATGAAGAATGCGAGGTGTTCGAAATGCCGGTCCTAAATAGCTTAACGAAGATGGCTGCAAAACCGATTCCCCGGGTGGTTACGCCCAAGGCCCACGCCATGATTGACTATGCCAGCGTGGGGCTGTTCCTCGGAACTACGGCCTGGTTTTGGCGCCGCAACCGACGCGCGGCGGTGGCATCTCTCATTTGCGGTGGCGTTGAACTCGCGGTCATGCTGCTCACCGACTACCCCGGTGGCATCAAAAAGTTCATCAGCTTCCGAACTCATCGCGAAATGGACTACCGACTGGCTGCCATGGTTGCCAGCATGCCGGAGTCCTTGGCTTTGAAGGGCGATGACGCGACGAAATTCTTTCGTGTGCAAGGTGCTCTGATTACGCTGCT
>PLEA01000143.1 GCA_003136335.1 Acidobacteriaceae bacterium
TGCAACCCCCTGGGAAAACTGCTTGGGATAGTTTGATTCTACTCCGATGCGTACGATTCCACGGCGGCAGAGGCAGGCTTCCGGAAAGGGCAGTCTGCAAGCGGCTTTCCGGTAAGAGGCTGTGCGTGCATTTGCACCAAATCCGGTCAGCGGCCTGTGGACTGGCTGCACTCGATTGAAAACACATGCGGTTGCAGGTGCCAGTTTTTCATTGACTCTAGACTTGGAAGGAGTACAAATACAGTCGTTCTCTGACAACTTCTTAACCCACTTCAACAGCGACCCGGTCATTAGGCTGGAGAGTTGTTCGCGGTGATTCAGCCCCGCCGTTGCCCTCCCCCAAGGACGCACGGCGGGCTTTCTAACCGTCGATAGAGGTCGTCAGGATAAACCCGGCTTCAACCAATTACAAGCGGCAGCGCGGACTGATCCCCCTTGTGCGGATCGAATCGAATGTCCGCTTCTCCAAGCACCAGG
Organism: Acidobacteriaceae bacterium; assembly: GCA_003136335.1. The sequence continues at coordinate 478 of PLEA01000143.1, forward strand.
TCATGCGCGGTTGGAAGAGCGCGGCTTCGAGCCCCGGCTGGTGCATGGAAAGGGCGCTAAAAGCGTCTAACAAAACCCTGAACGCAAAGGAAGAGCCGCCCCTTCGCCAGGGGCTGTTGCGAAAACTCGAAAATTGGTGCGCTGAGCGAATACTTTGTTCCACGACTTGCTCTTGAGCGAAGCAAACCGGGCTAAGACGCGTCGAAATGTATGGTGAGATTGAGGTGTTTGTGTCACTTTCTTTCGGACCTCGAGTTTCGCAACAGCCTCTTCGCGAGGCGGCTTCGTATTCGTACTCGGCTTTGCGGCTACGGCTTGACCGTTACTTGGGAACCGAGTTTGGTTTGCCTACGCCAGTGATTTCTGTTGCGGGGCGAAAAAAAGAAACTCGGCCAGCGAGCGCCTCAATCACATTCAGATCGTCCTTTTCCCCCACAACGGAGACCGTGCAACCCAAATTCTGCATTCCCGTGTTGTAGCTGCCCAATTTGAAAGAAAGTTCGTAGCACAGGTTGTTCTGGAAGGCGTGGAAGTAGTAATCGCTATAGAACTTCCCCATTCCGTTATCGCTCACCGTCAGTTCGGCGTATCTAATTCCGCTAATTATCCGGGAAGAAAGAGACCGCAGGTCGAACGCTCCAAACTGCTCGCAACTCTGCCGGTTCGTTATCTGCGGGTTCGCAAAAATTGCGAAAGAACCTCCGAGGAAGTTCGTGTCTGGGTAGATCTCCCTGGGTATGTCTAGCTGGGCGAGGGTGACCGTCCCTCGTTCCACCGCAAAGTTGGCTTGGGCGTCCGGCCCGGACGCGGCAGTGGAATTCGAAAGGCGCGGAAGGGCAAACTGGATTCCGAACTTTCGGTTTGTTTGTGTACCCCAATTCGATCGATTGCTGAACCAAGGACTCAATCTCGGGTCGGGCGCCCGAAAGATCTCCTTGAAGTTCCTGACCTCAAGGGTCTGGGTACTTTCATCCTTTGTCCCCTGGACGCTTATTTCGTCGCCTGCATATTTCTCCATCCCCGACGTGCGCCCAGTCAAACTGTAGACGTAGCCTTCGCTGTCGGAAAGCTGGAACGCTCCCGGAGGGCCGCCGAGGCATCCTACAAATGCTAAAACCTCGTTTTTCTGCGAAGGTGACGGATCTTGACGCGGCCTACCAGATTGAGCAAGGGCAGAAATGTAGACGAAAAGGCAAGCCTCGCCGCACAGCAAAGCCCTCTCGATGGCTGAATGCGAACGCGCAAGTCGAATCGCCATGACTCGTTCACATCCTCTGCTAGTGGGATGGTCCACCGCTAGGCATGGCTGGCATTTGCCGACAGTTTTCCGGATGAGTGAATAGTGAGGCGTCGGGTTCGTTGAAGCTTACGTCTTTGTACTCCATTGTGACCGGGCCGTGGCTGGACTGCGTCTCAATCTTGATCGGGAAGCCCTTCAGATCTTCCGCTTCCCAAACCTTCATTTTGGCGGGTTTGCCATCGCGGGGAGTAACCGTCAAGTTCTCTACCTTGCAGGCATGGCCATCTACCGTATCAGTGCCCGCCGATGAACGCTCGATTGTGGCATTCTGGGCTTGAGAAAAAGGGTTCTGCTGTCCCTGCGCAGTCATCTGCATACACATGCCATTGCTCATAACCATGTAACCCGTGTGCTGAGTTCGTTCCATGATCATGTAGCCGGCACCGCCCGGCATGCTCGTTCTCATCTTGTCACCGGAGCGATAAATCTTCATGTCGCCCTGCCCCTCGCGCCCGTGTGTCGGTATCCCGCTCATCACCACAGTGGCGGAAAACTGTTTGGAGGTATCGAACGGATTCTGCGCCTGCGCAACAATTGCGAGGCACAGGATCAACAGAGTCATTAGTCCGTACTCGACTTTGCTATAGTTGGGCATGGCAGCGTTCTCCTCAGCAGGAATCTCTTTCTTGCTCCAAAACCGGCGCTCAGTGTACCCCCATCTCGCCCGTCCGAGACTCTGTGAAATGGGATTTCCAGCGCTGCCGGTAAAGGGAAACCCAGAAACCGATGATGCCGCGTTCTGGGACGAGGGATGATTAGTGTAAGGAATACAGCGCGCGAGCACATTCGCGGGCAATCAGTTAGGTCCCGGGTACCGCGATCTCGTACCGTGCAACAGGGTAGGGTATAAATTCGTGTGGCTTGTCCGCGTCATAAAGTACCGTCAGAACCGGGTTCTTGGGTGGTGAACCTCTTGATAGAGAGCCATTTATCAGGTTCCCGGCGGCGTCATTGAATTCCAAATTCCACGAACCTGTTCCTCCCCCCCCGCCCATAGTGACAGAGGTGACCACTGCGCGAGCTGGCTTACCCCATTTGAGTAGCCTCAGTTCCTTCCGATGAGTGAAGTATCCAATCAAGACGAAGAGGCCCCCAACGATTGCGCTGGGCCAAAGCCTCCACGTTGTTCGCCAAGTGAGGAACGCAATAAACACAAGAAATAAAATGAACGGAATGCTGTGCAACAGGCGAGTGCCCAGATGTCCGCTCCTGACTGGACGAGGCATGGGAAGATTGAGTTCCGGCGGGAGTCTCCATTCCTCCATTGCTTTGCTCACCTGTTCAGCGGCCAACTGCTCGTTAGCGTGGAGGAACTGCTCAGGGGACTGACCGGATCGCCTTCGCTTTACTCCATAGTCCCGGATCTGCCAGACGAGTGAACCCAATATGTATACCGCAAACAAACATACAAAGATGGCCATGATGTGCCAGACGGTGAGCGAGCCCACCAAGGACACAATTCCAGGATGGTTCTCCAATCCGCTCCAGTGAAAGCTCATAGCGCCTCCCATACCTTGGCCGGAATTTCCTTTTTGACTTCAAAACCGGTCCGAGTGTACACCTATCTCACCCGCGCGCGACTGTCGTGAAACGATCAACCTGGATCTCACGTGGCAGAAGAACGTCGCAGGGTGACTGCGCTAAGTTTCGGTGCGGGCACTCTCCAACACAATTAAGAATCGAAGTACACATGCTGAATCAACCTGGCCCGTCCGAGCGGCGCGGCTGAGTGCATGTTGTGGGATGTTCTCTCTCTGTTTCGACATTGCGATAGATCTGCACCTAATCTATACTCGGCGACGCACTGTGTCCCGCGCCGATAAGGAGGAACCCGGTGAACCTACAAAGTACAGGTCGTGCGTATGCGGTTGTTTTCTCACTAGGAATGTTAATCGCTCTGACTGGGACTGGTCAGGCCAGTGTTCGTATCGGCGGATCCTCTCTTTCCGCGAATGGGCAACGCGCTCAAGATTTCCAATATACGGGGCCTTGCCCCGTCAATCTCAAATTTGACTGGGGTGTGATGAGTACCGAACCATCCTCTATCACGTACTCTTTTCGCAGGAGTGACGGTGGTCATTCGTCGACCAGTACTGCGGACTTATCGGGGGCCAACCGATCTGTGCCCATTCTGGATGAATGGAGCCTTGGTGCGAACAATCAGCGGTTTGCCGACTACCATGGCTGGGTCGAGTTAGATATTGAATCTCCGAATCCCGTCTTACAGAAGATCGCGTTCACGATCCATTGTGGATAGAAATGCGCGTGACGGCCCATCTGCCCATGCACACCAAAATGTCACTTACCTGTTTCCGTAGCCTTTTTGGCTTAGCTTACGTGTTCTTGCTCGCGTCTATCGCGGCGGCGCAAACGGAGCGCATACAGTTTTACTACTGCGACATCAAGGTTCAGGATGACGGCACCATGCTCGTCCGCGAGATCATTCGCGTCGTAAGCGCCGGAAACCTCATCCGCCACGGTATCTATCGCGACTTTCCCACTCGCTACACCGATCGGTTGGGGAAGCGTTACGTGGTCGGCTTTGCGCTGCTGGCGGCCACCCGCGACGGCGCCCCGGAAGAATCGCGCGTTGAAGATTACAGCAACGGCGTGCGCATCTACTTGGGCCGTAAGGACTCCCTTGTGCCCGCCGGCGGGCATAGCTATGCGATCACCTACACGACGAGCCGCCAACTCGGTTTTTTCAAGGACCACGACGAGCTCTTCTGGAACGTTACTGGCAACGGCTGGATCTTTCCCATCGACCGTGTCTCAGCAACCGTGCACCTCCCGCAGAAGATCTCGGCGAGCGAAGTACGCTTGGGTGGTTACACCGGCCCGAATGGTTCGATGGCGCAAGATTTCACTTCCGTAACTACACCTAATGGCGCTTTCCACTTCAACGCAGCGCATCCGCTCGGCCCATACGAGGGGCTGACCATTTTTCTGGAGTGGCCCAAAGGCTATTTCCGCGAACCAACCGCGGAACAGAAGTTCCGCTCCTTGGCGCAAGACAACCGTGATGCTCTGATCGCTGGCGTTGGCTGGCTCGTGATTTCCATCTATTACGTCATCGTCTGGGTGCTCGTGGGCCGCGATCCCGCTCCGGGCAGCATCATGCCGCTCTACGAGCCTCCTTCCGGATTTTCGCCCGCAGCTATGCGTTACCTCGTTCGCATGGGTTATGACGACAAGGCCTTCACGGCGGCGGTGTTGGACATGGCGGTGAAGGGCTTCTTGAAGATCGAGGAGAGTGCTGGGGTGTACTCGCTATCTCGCGCAAAAGCGGATGGCCGAGCGCTCACGCCGGAAGAAAAGGCTGCCTCCGATAAGCTATTCGACGGTGGGCGCACCTCGATCAATCTGCAAAACGAGAACCATGTCGCGATCAGCGCTGCCATGGCCTCCCTGAAGTCCTGGCTCAAGGCCGCCGAACAGAAAATCTACTTCGTGACCAACGGCCGTTTCATGATCCCGGCCTTCGCGATTTCCGTGGTCATGTTGATGGGAGTCGTCTCTGCCCAGGGGCCGCAAAAAATGGTCCTTGCCGGGTTTATGAGCCTGTGGGTCAGTATGTGGAGCATCGGCGTCGCTGGGCTGCTGTACACTGCCGCCCACTTCTGGAAATCCGCCCTTGCGGGAGGCCCTCTCAAATCAGGGCTTACGGCGAGCGCAACGATCTTGACATTATTTTCCATTCCCTTCGTCCTGGGCGAGATCTTCGGCCTCGTTATGCTGGCGTCGGCCACATCTGTCTTCGTCATGGCGGTTCTGTTGATGACGGTCCTTCTGCACATCCTATTTCACTACCTGTTGAAGGCACCGACCAGCGCCGGCCGCAGCGTCCTCGACAAAACCGAGGGCTTCAAAATGTTCCTCGGCGCCGTGGAAGGTGATCGGATGAATCGCGT
>PLEA01000047.1 GCA_003136335.1 Acidobacteriaceae bacterium
CTGAAGCCGCGGTCTGGACGGCGAATGCGATTTCACGTCCTGCGGGAAGAATGGATCTACAAAGAGCTTCGGATCTCGTCAAAAGGTATGTCTGGCCGCAGACGGGAAGCTAACACGGCGCCCAAAAGCAAAAGCGCTATCGAGCCGATAAAGGGAACAACCCAGCTCCCCGTGCGGTCAACGAGATATCCGAAGCTGGACGGAGAAATGAGGCCGGCAATAGCGAAGCCGAAATTCATCATGCCGCTGGCCGAGCCAGCATAGCTCGGAGCAATATCCATCGGCACTGCCCATAGAGGACCTACGATAAGTTCTGCGAAGAAGCAGGCTAACGACAGGCAGATGGTCGCGACAGTCAGGTCGTGGATCAATACCACTGGAACGAGGAACACCAGAGCGCCAACGAATCCGGCCACAATCACGGTACGGCGCGCCATAAGTAAGCTTCCTGTCTTGCGGAGGAGCCAGTCGCTTATTAGCCCACCTACAATGTCTCCGATAAATCCCGCAAACAAGACGCCCCCCGAAAACAATGCCGACGCTTGTAAGTTAAGGTGGTAATTCTCGAAGAAGAAACCCGGAATCCAGCTCAGGAAGAGCCAAAGTGTCCATCCATAACTAAAGTCCACCAGGGTTACGGGAAGCATGCGCCGTGCGAGGCGAAACCAGGGTATGCGCAGGTGCTCGCCGGTCCCTGGGGAAGGCAACGTCTCGAGATCGTCATTTGTAATCGCAGGATGTTCCCGGGGATCGTTGCGAAAGAACCAGGCCCAGATGCAAAGCCATACAAGACTTGCCAGTCCCACGATCTCAAAAGACGCGCGCCACGCCATCCATAAAACCAGTACGCCAATCAATGGCGGCGTCAATGCGTTGCCAAGCCGTGCAAACGAATGCGTAATTCCTTGCGCAAAACCCCAGCGGGCTTGGGGAGTCCACTTTGTTAGCGCGCGTGTTGCCGTCGGGAAAGCAGCTCCTTCTCCAAAACCTAATGCGAGGCGGACAGCGCACAGGGATGCAAAACCGCTTACTGCGCCTGTGAGCACCGTGGCCGTGGCGACGATAGCACAACAGAGCATAAGTGTGACTCGCGCACCGAATCGATCACCTATCCAGCCCCCGATCAGCTGAAACACTGCGTAGGGAAGCGCAAAGGCAGAAAATACAAGGCCCAGCTGCGTATTGCTAAGTTTGAGGTCGGCTTTAATGCGCGGCGCCGCGGTAGCGATATTGACCCTGTCGATGTACAGAATGAGGTACATCGCACAGAGCAACCCCAGAACGACTTTTGGCGTACTCAACCCGCCCAAGCGCAATCGATGATTATTCTCTCGAGTTCGGCTGAACTCGCTGGTCATGCGCTGGGGGGCGTATCGCCCGTTATCTGCGTGCGATGCATGATCCGCCGCGAACCTGCGTCAAACGCATCGCGCCGGTGCATGGTGCACCGGTTGTCCCAAAGCACGAGGTCGCCCACACGCCATTCGTTGCGCCATGTGAGTTCCTCGCGCGTCGCATGACTCCAGAGCTGATCGAGCAACAATTCCGAATTCGCAAGCGATAGACCTTGCACGTAGGCGTTGCGCCTTCGCCCAAGATATAGCAGCCGGCGCTTGGTTTCAGGATGAGTGCAGACCAAAGGATGCAGGGCACCCGACGAGGTGACCGGGTCATCGATCACCGTGGCGCCCTGTCTCACATATCCGCCGCTGTTGTAAGTCCCATCATGTTTCAGCACCAAACCTTCGATTCGCCCTTTGATTTCATCTGGCAAGGATTCATAGGCGCGGTACATGTTGCTGAAATACGTGCTCCCTCCCGACGACGGCACTTCTAGAGCGAAGAGGATGCTTGCTTTCGGGGGATTCTGCAAATACGACATATCCGTATGCCAGCTCGCCTCGCCAGCGCCTAAGCTTCCGATGGGCGCACCGTTTTCCATCACATTGGACACAATGTAAATTTCGGGATGGCCAGCAACAAAACGGCGCCCGGACTCTTGCACCGGAGCCCAATCCAGACCCCCGAACCGTTGGCTGAACGCAATGAGACCGTCATCGGTCAAAGTCTGTCCGCGGAATAGCAGGACGGAGTGATCCAGCCAAGCTCGATAGATGATGCCAAAATCGTCCTCATTGATCGTTCGCAGATCTGTCCCACGAATCTCGGCGCCGAGCGCTTGTTGTGCCGGAACGACGGCAACGCGCGAACGTCTCGTGGTTTCCGCAGACTCTGACTGCATCGGAGACTCCTCGATGTTAGTTTCGCACGTTTTTCCGATGGACCCCTAGACTTGCCGCACAACTTTCTTGCGTCAGGCGCGGTTCCGCGGCGCCCCCTTTCCAAAAATCTTTTGAGGGCAATCCGATCGGTAGGCAAATATCCTCCGAATGAACAGAGCTGAGCATCACGTCTCCACACGCCGACATATCGATTCGGTCGATTAATATAATGGGTTTGACCTTTCCCTCGGTACTCTGTATTTTTTGTGAACGGCCAAACAAACAGAGTTTCGCCCGGCTTCAGACCGGAGGGTAGCGCCCCTGTTGAGGCGCTTCTCGAGCTAGACGGAAAGGAAACCCCATGATGGACGGAGAAATTGGCATAACCGCAGGAGCGATCTGGCAAGCACTAAGCATTACCGGCACGACCACGCTTCCAGAGTTGAAAAAGAAAGTTGATTGCAAGACCCCTATTTTTGACTGGGCTATCGGTTGGCTAGCCCGCGAGGACAAGATTGCGATTACGCGAGACAAGAAATCTTTCTATGTCCGGCTGAAGGACACGCTTTCTTGACGGAACGATTTTTGGCTGCTGCGAATACTAACCAAAATCGTCTGGCACGGAAGACCGGGGCGTAGCGTCGAAATGTAAAACACCACAATGGCGGCGGCCAATAGAATCAAGAACGTAACTTTATCTTAAAGTGGGTTGTTTTGCGTTCATTGATGGATCCGCTGTCCACCCTGCAGTTGCATAATTCTTCACGACCGATGTTCGCAGCAGAGATGGAGTTTGCTATCTTCAGTGGGCATCGCCCAGACGGTATATCCAAAGGGCTTCAAGAATTCACGCACCGCCGTCTCATTGTGCATGGAGTGGATTTCTATCAAAAAAAAAGGCCGACGACAGGATAGCGTCTCGCGGGCTCCTTCTAAAACCTGAATCTCCCCACCCTCGACATCGACCTTGACCGCATCGCGGGGGTGGTACGACGCGCTCAAATGGTCTACTGTGACCGCTTGACA
>PLEA01000431.1 GCA_003136335.1 Acidobacteriaceae bacterium
GTCAGAAGTCAAAATGCAGAAGTGAAAAACTTGTGACATCCGTCACAGCTTTGTCTGATCCGCCAGGTTGATGATGGCATTCGTGGCCGCCGCCCGGGAACTCACCGCGATTTTCGTGACTTTCATTGTACTGCGAAGGGAACTGCATCGTAGGAACTGCCCTTACTTCTGCCTTTTGACATCTGCATTCTGACTTTTACTCAATCGCCTTCGCCATCTTCACGATAGGCAGCACCTCCCCGTGACCCAGTGAAACCGCCTGATTCTCAACCTCCACATAGCCCTTCGTCCGGTAGAAGGCCACACCACTTAATGTCGCGCCCATCTCCAGGCGCGTGAAGCCGGCTTCAATGGCCGCATTCTCACACGCCGCCAGGATAAGGCTGCCGATGCCGCGCCGCGCCCATTTCGGATGGACGAAAAACGCCCGAATCTTGGCGGCATCGCGCGTGGGATCGAGCCGCGAATCTTCCCGTCCGGCGTACTGATCGCCACCATACAAAGTGTTACGCTTGCTCCACCCACCGCAGCCGACGATCGCGGGCCCCGCCTCCGCAGCATGCTCCGCGACAAAATAGGTCCCGTCCGCAATCAGTTGGCTGTCCACGCCGTACACCGATTTCAGAGCCCCTTCGATTTGCGCCGCAGAGTAATCTTCGGCCTGCAGCCCGCGCACTGACGCCTCAATCACCTCGCGCAGCCGCGGGATGTCCTTAGCTGTCGCGCGCCGCACGAAAAATTTTGTCGTCATCGCAAGCTGCACCCTGTAGCGTGATCAATTTTAACTTCTGCATTCTGACTTCNNGCGGAAATCATCCGCGAGTCCGAACTCCGCGCCAAGCTGGAGAAGTCGCGCGCCTCGGGCAAACCCCTGCGCGTGAAAGCCGGATTTGATCCGACGGCGCCCGACCTGCACCTTGGGCACACGGTTTTGCTGCGCAAGCTCAAACATTTTCAGGATCTCGGGCACACGGTAATTTTTCTGATTGGCGATTTTACCGGCATGATCGGCGATCCTACGGGACGCTCAGCGACGCGCCCGCCGCTCACTCAGGAGCAGATCGAGCAGAATGCCGAGACTTACAAGACGCAGGTCTTCAAGATCCTCGATCCGCAGAAAACTGTGGTGGACTTCAACCGGCGCTGGTTTTCGAAGTTCACTGCGGACGATTTTGTGCGGCTGGCGGCGAAGTACACGGTCTCGCAGATGCTCGAGCGCGAGGAATTCCACAAGCGCTTTGCGGAAGAAAAGCCAATCTCGATTCACGAGTTGCTCTACCCCTTGGCGCAGGGCTATGACTCTGTCGCCCTCGAAGCGGACGTGGAACTTGGCGGTACCGACCAGAAATTCAACCTGCTGGTAGGCCGCGAACTGCAGCGCGCCTACGGACAGGAATCGCAAGTAGTGCTCACCATGCCGATTCTCGCAGGCTTGGACGGCGTGCAAAAAATGTCGAAGTCGCTGGACAATGCGATCGGCATCCACGAGCCGCCGCTCGAGATGTACGGCAAGGTGATGAGCATCTCCGACGAAATGATGTGGCGCTACTACGAACTGCTGACGGACGTGCAGGTAGCGGACATCGAGAAGATGAAAACCGAGACCCATCCAATGGCAGCGAAGAAAGAACTGGCGCGGCGCATCGTGGCGGACTTTCATTCGCCGGAAGCGGCGACAAAAGCATCAGAAAGCTGGGCGAAGCAGTTCCAGAAGAAGGAAACCCCTAACGTAATAGACCAGGTAATAATATCGAAATCCAAGATTCTTGCCGGAACCGGAGATCCGGTTGGAATCAGAAACCCGCCTCCTGATGTAATGGTTTTAGCTCAAGATCGCACGTGCGAAATCGCGGTTCCGGTCAGGGTTGACAAGCTGCTCGTGGAGGCTATGCTCGCTGAATCGGCTTCAGACGGCGGTCGCAAGATAAAGCAAAAATCAGTCGAAATAGATGGTGAGCTTGTCGAGAAGCCGAAACTAGCGATACCGGAACCGGCAAGACTCATCGTTGTTCGCGTGGGGCGCTCGATGAAGAGAGTCGTGATCGGCTAGGATCAGATGCTCATGTGGGGAACGCCGTCCTCTGCCGTTCGGGCGAGCGAATCTCGCCTCCTTTCTCCCCCAGCACGTCGCGGTCGAGAAGGGCTAGCCGTTAGATTTTCATTCTTCCCGCAGAGCCCGCGCAGGATCCAGTGCCGCAGCTCGGCGAGCCGGTAGCCACGAGGCCATGGCGGCAACGAACAAGAACAGGATTGCGACCACGCCGAAAGTCGCCGGATCGGTCGCCTGAACGCCCACTAACATTGCCCGCATCAATCGCGTGAGCACAAATGCGCCGATCAGACCTGCGGCAATGCCGATTGCACTGAGGCGGAGGCCTTGCCCAACAACCAGGTGGAAAATCTGGTTTGGCGCCGCTCCCAAGGCCATGCGCACACCGATCTCGGCAGTACGTTGCCGCACCGCAGTCGCCAGCACGCCGTACAGCCCCACCCCTGCGAGCACGCCGGCGATGATCGCAAACACACTGATCAGAATTAGCGCAAAGCGGGTGCCAGCTTGTGCGTGGGAGACGAGAGCTTCAACCGGCTGCATCTCCGAGACTAGAAGATGCGAATCCACTTCTTTCACCGCGGCGCGAACGGCGTTTCCGTAATTCGCCGGATCGTTACCGGTCCGAATCGCCCAGGAATTGACGTCGCCGGATCCTACGAACGCATCGGTGAAGTAGACCTGCTCGCGTCCTGGTTCTGTCAGCGAGACCGCATGCTGGTGTGCCACCACGCCAATTACCTCGACCCATTCTGCCTCGGGCGTGCGGATGCGGATCAAAATGCGCTTCCCCACGGCCGATTGCCCGTGGAAAGCCTTGTTCGCAAGGGCGTCATCGATAACCACAACATTGCGGCCGGGTAAGTTGTCGGCATCCGTAAAAAAGCGGCCCGCCAATAAACGCATGCGCATGGTTTCGAAGTAGCCAGGGAGGACGATTTCATTATCCGTCGCTTGAAATTTGCCGGGGTCCGACAGAGCTTCTTCGGTGCCCCACCGTATGGGACTGAAACCTCCTGCAAGAGGAAAGGGATCCGAAGCGGTCACACTCTCAACTCCCGGGATGGCCCGCAAACGCTCCTGGACTTGGCGGATGAAAACTGCTCGCTTTTCTGGCGCGTCAGCTCCACGATTCCCGGCGACTTGAAACGTCAAAAGCCGGTGCGGGTCGAAGCCAGGATCAAGGCGCTGCAATTCGAGAAAGCTGCGGAACATTAATCCCGCTCCGGCGAGTAGAACAAACGAGAGAGCAACTTCGACCATTACCACCGCATTGCGCAAAGTGCTTCCGCCTAAGAGTCCGGCATTTCGGCTGCTGCCGCGCAACAGAGAGGTGACTCCCGGCTTCGACGCCCGCCAAGCCGGCAGCATACCGAAAATTGCTGTAGCGGCCAGACATGCAATGGCGGTGAATCCGAGGACGACCGAATCGAGTCGGACGGTGTCGAGGCGGGGCAGATTCGATGGGGCGAGGATACGCAGTTCCTGAATTCCAATCCATGCCAGGGCCAGACCTACGAGCGTGCTTATGGCGGTGAGCAGGAATGCTTCGGTCAGGAGAGAAATAATCAAGCGCCAGCGATTTGCGCCCAGGGCCGCCCGAACAGCGAGCTCACGTTCGCGTACCGAAGTTCTTATAAGCATGAGGTTGGCCACGTTCGCACACGCGATCAGCAGCAGGAAAATTGCCGAGCCCATGAGCGCCAGGATAGCGGGACGGACTTGCGAAACCAGATGCTGCCGCATGGGCTCGACTCGGATGTAATATCCAGCCGTTCTTTCAATGAGAAAGTTCTTGCGCGCTTCCGCAGCCACGTTATCGGCCGCCGCTTGCGCTTGCTCGACCGATACGCCTGGTTTCAGTCTGCCCACGGCATGAATCGAGAACGCATTACGGTTGGCGGCATCGTAGCCCAGGCGATTGGCGATCCAGAAGTCCGGGGAAGATTCCTGATCCGCCTCCGGCGGAAAGTACAGGCGAAAGTGCGGAGCCAGCACTCCGACAATGACCGGGCTGGGCTGGCCGCCGGCAAGCATGGGGTGACCCAGCGCGGCCGTGTTGCCGCCAAAGCGTCGCTGAAAATATTCGTAGCTGAGAATTGCTACCAAGGGCAGCCGCGGCGGTGGCTGCTGAGCAGTTGCGGGCGGCGCGGCCGGTTGTGGGATTCCGTCCTCCGGGTAGAAGTCGCGGCCGAAGACGATTCGGCCGCCTAACAAGCGGAAGAAATTCGTGGTGACAAATGCTACACGAGTTTGCTCCGGGGTACCGTCTTCGAGAGGAATAACATTGCGGAATGTAAAAACGCCGGCTAAATCCTCGAAAACAGTTTTCGTGCCGTCCCGCAAATCGATAAAGTCGGCATTGGAAAATGGAAGGTCACGAACATGGCGCTGGCGCAGATCCATTCCGGCCACCACCACACGGTCAGGATCCTTGTATGGAAGAGGCCGCAACAGCACGCCGTTGGTAATACTGAAAATCGTAGTGGTCGCACCCAGTCCCAGCGCCATGGTCGCCACCGCCGTTAATGTAAACAACGGATTCTTGCTCAGCACCCGGATTGCAATCTTGAGATTTTGCAGCACCATGCCGAAACCTCCGAAGCACGTGTGGCTTTAGATCGGTGCCCTCATTTATACAATAATCAAGAATTCGCCGGCCCTTGGTTTGATCGTCAATTTTTCCCTTGCTCCCAAACGATCGACAACTGGGAAGCGAATTAAGCGTCGGGCAAGAAATTAGCGAGGTTCCAGTTCGCAAGTGTCCGATTCCGAACGGCCTTGCCGCGAAAACGGACACTGGCGCGGGAGACAAGAAGTGAAGATCCTCTAACTCCAAGTAAATACAAAGAACGAGCTGGCGCATTTTTCGCTGTCATGGTGAAAAACGTGCTCTCGATATTCATTCACGGAACTTCATTTTCGAAAAGAAGGCCGCCATGTGGACACAAGAGGTGAGATTTGCACTACGGCAATTGCGATCCAGTTGGGGCTATGCCCTCCTGGCCGTGTTTACCTTGGCGCTGGGTATCGGCGCAAATACGGCCTTGTTCACGGTGGTGGAGAGCGTTCTGCTGCGGCCCTTGCCCTATGCCCATGCGGATCTTCTAACCTATGTCGCGCCCGCAGGCGACGAGCCGGGTTTCTCCAACACTTCATGGCTCAACTATCGTGACATTCGCGATCAATCGAGGAGTTTTCAGACACTGGGCCTCTATGCGATCGACGTGACGGTAGTCGAAAGCAAGGATGGCTCACTGAGCGTGAGCGCGCCGCGCGTGACGCCGAACATTTTTTCGATGCTTGGCACGAAGCCCTTGCTCGGGCGCACTTTCACGGAAGCGGAAGGTCAACCGGGCGGCCCACCTGTGGTCATTCTTTCCGAGGGGCTCTGGCGGCAAAGCTTTAACGCGGATCGCGAGATTGTTGGGCGACCGCTTCGGATTGGGGGCGTTGCGAGCATCGTTGTCGGCGTGATGCCGCAAACGATGCGCTTTCCCGAGGAGACTGGTCCAGAGATCCAGAAGGCGGTGTGGCTGCCCGTGCAGCCAACGCCGGAAATGATGAAAGAACGAGGGTATAGTATCTTCAGCATTGTGGGTCAACTGCGCCCCGGAATTGGCCTAAAACAAGCGCAGGCAGAACTCGACACCATTGCGCAGCGGATGCGCCACGACAATGCCACCTTGCTGGGCTTCTGGGTGGTCGCGACCCCTTACCAGGAACTGCTGACAAAATCTGTTCGTCCGGTGTTTTACGCTTTGCTGGGGGCATTGGCGCTCGTTCTGCTGATTGCATGCGCCAACGTCGCTAATCTACTGATTGCGCGCTGCCTGGGCCGTCAGCAAGAGTTTGCGGTGCGGGCGGCGCTGGGCGCGAGCCGATTACGGCTGATGCGCCAATTGTTCGCTGAAGGCGCGGTACTCAGCGTGTTCGGTTCCGGGCTCGGGATAGTAATGGCACAGTTGGCGATCGAGGGGGCACGTAAGCTGCCCGAAGGAACGATTCCACGCGGGGATTTCATCACGACAGACTGGACTGTGATATTGGCGCTGGCGGCCATCGCCACGCTTACGACCTTGCTGTCGTCGCTGCTACCCGCATTGCTAGTGGCGCGCACCGACCCGCAACCGGCGTTGCAGGCGGCTTCCCGCGGAATTGGCTCGCGTTCGGTACGGGGACGGGTGAGTGGGTGGCTGGTGGCGGGCGAGGTTGCACTCTCGACCGTATTGTTGATTGGGACTGGGCTTCTGTTCCATACGCTCTGGAACCTGGAACATGCGCAGCTTGGTTTTGGCGTAACCCAGGTGACTACCTTTACAGCAATGCCCGCGGATGCGGCGGGATTCGCGGGAATGACCGTCTTGGAAGACACAGCGAACGCACCCACGTCCATGGCCACACTCGTCTACTCGCCGGTTCTGGATCGCATGCGGCAAGTGCCAGGCGTGGAGAGCGCCGCGCTGATTACAGCGCCGCCTCTCTCCGGAATGGACATGCACTCTTCTTTCAATATCGTTGGGCAGCCCGACAATCCCGCTGACACGCCAAATGCAAGAGTGACTGCGGTGAGCGGCGACTACGCTCGCGCGCTGGGTACACCCGTCCTGCGCGGGCGCATGGTGAACCAGGATGACGTCGCCACTGCGCCTTATGTCGTGACGATCAATCAATCACTGGCGACGAAATACTTCGGGAATAAGGAGCCGCTGCAACAGCAGATCAGCTTGGGCGGCAAAGATACAGGAATGGTGAGGCCCTATACGATCGTTGGCATCCTCGCCGATCAGACGGATGACAATGTCAGCGGCGCGGTCCAGCCGCTGATTTTCATCCCTTATCAACAAATCCCGACGACCTCTTTGTTTTACCAGGCGCTCATAAAAACCGTGGTTAGCTTTGTGGTGAAGACCCGGGACAATCTTGCGGTTGCGCCGGCGATGCGGTCGGTGTTCCACGAAACGGCTCCGAGCATCGCGCTCGACAACTTCAAGACAATGCAGGAGGTTGTAGATCAGAACATTTTCAGCCAACGCCTGGGCTTGTACCTGACTGGGGCCTTTGCGGGACTTGCCGTGATGATGGTGATTGCAGGATTCTACGGCGTGTTGGCACAACTGGTGAGTTATCGGCGTCATGAAATCGGGATCCGCATCGCGCTCGGGGCGACCAGGCAGAACGTGGCACGCATGGTTCTCCGGCAGGCTTCAATCCTGCTGGCATTGGGCCTCGGGGCAGGAATCCTCCTGGCCCTGGCAACGGGCCATCTGGTCAGAAGTTTCTTGTATCAAGTGCGGCCGATCGATTTTTGGACATATGCAGGAGTTTCCGTATCCCTGCTTGTCATCGGCTTGCTGGCATCGCTCCTGCCGGCCCGCAAGGCCGCATCCATCGAGCCCATGCAAGCCCTGCGCGAGGATTGAACTGCGGTAGGCTGCAGGTCGTGTGTGGTTGCACATCCCTTCCAGGAACGGCCAACTCGGAAGCCTGCTCTCTGCCTACTCGCTGGTGAAGTAATCCACGGTGACGGGATTCTCAAAGAGCGAATAGTCGCGGGTGACCACCGTGATGCCGCTTTCGGTGACGAAATAACGTTGGCGGTCGGCCTCAGCGTCGTAGCCGATGGTGGTGCCCTCGGGAATATGCACGTCGCGGTCGAGAATGGCTTTGCGGATGCGGCAACGGCGGCCGACGCTGACATGCGAGAACAGAATGCAGTCGTCCACTTCGGAATAGGAATTGACGCGCACGTCGGGGGAAAGGATGGAGTTTTTTACGATGCCGCCGGAGACGATGCATCCGTTGGAGACGATGGAATCGAGCGCGGTGCCGGTGCGGCCGCTTTCGGCGAACACGAATTTCGCCGGTGGATACTGGCGCTGGTGCGTGCGAATGGGCCACTGTTCATCGTATAGGTTGAAGATGGGCGAAACCGAGACGATGTCCATGTTGGCTTCGTAATAGGCTTCGAGCGTGCCCACGTCGCGCCAGTAGCGGGCTTCTTTCTTGTTTTCATCGACGAAGTCGTAGGCGTAAACACGGTAGTCGTCGACCATCTTGGGCAGAATATCTTTGCCGAAGTCATGGCTCGACTGCTGGTTCTCGGCATCCTTGAGCAGCACTGGAATGAGCACGTCGGCGTTGAATAGATAGATGCCCATCGAAGCCGCGACTTTGGCGGGATTGATCGGAGAGCGCAATGCCGTTGTTTTTGGTTTTTCCTCGAAGCCCTTGATGCAGCCGTCTTTGTCGACGTCGACCACGCCGAAGCGCGAAGTTTCTTCGGGATCGATCTGGATGGTCGCGAGTGTAATGTCGGCAGCCGAATCCTGGTGCTGCTTCATCATCTTGCCGTAATCCATCTTGTAGATGTGGTCGCCGGAAAGAATCAGGACGTGCTTGGGCTGCTCCGAGCCGATGGAATAAATATTCTGATAAACGGCGTCGGCCGTGCCCTGATACCACTGATCGCTTACCCGCTTCATGGGCGGCAGGACCTCGACGAACTCGCCGACCTCGCGGCCCAGGATGTTCCAGCCTTCGCGGATGTGTCGGTTGAGCGAGAGCGCCTTGTATTGGGTGAGGATGTAGACGCGGCGCAGATCGGAATTGAGGCAATTGGAAAGAGTGATGTCGATGATGCGGTAGATGCCGCCGAAGGTGACCGCGGGCTTGGCCCGGTCGCGAGTAAGAGGATAAAGCCGCTCCCCGGCGCCGCCTGCCAAAAGAACCCCGAGAGTATCTTTCATTACTACCCCTCAGCCGGAATCTTGCTTTCCGCACGGCAGGTGCGAAAAGAAAACAGTAGATGGTAGCACAGGTGGGAAGGTTGCTAACGCTTCCGTTGGATCAGCAAATCCGTGGGGTGCCTCGAGCGCTGCCGGAGCCATTGGCAGGCAGTGTCGGCGGGGTGGTGCAGTTTTGTCCTGGGCGAAAAGACGTTCGGCGTTCCGGTTACTTGTCTTTATCGGGCTTGTCTGAATCGTGCTTCTCTTCCTCAATCTTGATGCGAAGGGACTTCAGGAATTTGAGATCCTGGTCGTTGATCTTGAATTCAGGGTTCGTGGATAAGGTGGTGACCAGCGAGGTTTTATCGGACGATTTTTCGCCCTGCTTGCTGACGCCGATGGTGGCTTCGAGGACCAGGAAGATGTCATATCCACCTTCCTTGATGCGGGAGACAACTTCAGAGATCTGCTCGGAATCGGAAAGAGATTCGTTGATGGCGTCGCCGAGCTCTTTCATAAGTTGCTTGAGTTGTGGATCCACTGTCTCCCCCTGTTAAGAATCAACTTATCATCATCCTGAGTCTGCGGTCATGCGCGAATCGCGCGCACTTCCAGATATTCACCTTCTGCGGCGGTCGTGCCGTCGGTTGCGATGTTGTGTTCCAGCCACAGCGACTCCAGTTGTGCCGCCAGTGCGGCTTTTCCAGCGGCGTCCAGCCTCGAAAATGCCATCTGCGTCGGGCCGAAGTAGCGGCGAAAGAAGTCTACGGTTTCTTTCGGCGGGAAGGGGTACGCGAGGCGTACTTTTCGCGGAGTGCAGGTCACCTGCTTGGTCCCTTGCCCAAATCGTTGCC
>PLEA01000441.1 GCA_003136335.1 Acidobacteriaceae bacterium
ACCGCGATCAACACGCTGGTCTCACCGATTTCAAGCCGACCGAGCCGGTGGATGATGGCAACGTCGCGAATCTGGAAGCGCTGCACCGCCTGATCGGCCAACGACTCCATCTGCTCCAGCGCCATCTCTTCGTAGACTTCGTAATCGAGATAAAGTGTCTTACGCCCGCGCGTCTGGTTGCGGACCACGCACTCAAAAACAAGGACGGCGCCGTCCTCTCCGCGCTTGAGGCGGGCAAGAGTTCGCTGCGTATCAATGATCTCGCGGACGATCCGAGCATAGCGCCGGCGTCCCGCCGGCTGGGAGCCTGTCGTGAGCGAAGTCGAAGGGGCGGGCGTCTCGCCCGCCGCGTCTGGCGCACCTCCGCTCACCGGCGGCAGCAGCGCGACCTCGTCGTTCAGTCTCAATTTCGTATCGGGACCCGCATATTGTTGATTCACCGCCAAGGCCAGCGACGGCAGCAATTCTTTGAGGCGTGGATTTTGCGATTCGTAACGTGCCAGCACATCGCGCACCGAAGCGCCGTCCGCCAGATCGATCAGGTCCACCGACTTCCCCACCATTTCCTTCAAAATCCCGAAGAATAGAACTCGCACTCGCATCAGGCGTTCAGTTTACCGCGACTTGCCCACCTTGGTTTGCCGGAGCGCGCTCGAAAATCGTCGCAAAGAAAAATGGCCAGCCTCAGTCGAGGCTGGCCATTCAGCTTTAGGTCTTCAGGCCCGCGTTAACACCCTATCGTGAACCCCTTCCGGTTCTTTGATCGGCTGGGTTGGGTTGTAATCCTGCGCAGGATCCTTCGGCGGCGTGGAGAGTAGCTTCGCAGCCGGACCTTGCGCCACCTCAGGCAGCGAGACCTGCAGAGCCTCATCGATGGTCTTCACGTAGTGCACCGTAAGATTCTCCAGTTGTTCGGGAGAGAGATCCTCCTCGACGTTCATCTTATTCTCCGCAGGCAGAATCACGTCGCGCACCCCGGCACGCTTGGCGGCCAGCACTTTTTCTTTAATCCCGCCGACCGGAAGAACATTTCCACTCAGCGTAATTTCACCCGTCATCGCAAGCAGCGGCGTGATGCGGTGCTTAGTGAGCAGCGACACCAGGGTCGTGGCCATGGTCACTCCCGCGGAAGGTCCATCTTTCGGAATCGCCCCGGCCGGTACATGGATGTGCAGATCGTGGTTGGCGAAAAAGTCTTCCGCCACTCCCAGCCGGTCCGCATTGGACCGCACCCACGTCAGAGCCGCCTGCATCGATTCTTGCATGACCTGACCAATCTGTCCGGTCATGGTGAATCCGCCCTTGCCCTTCATTGCGTTCGCTTCGACGAACAGCACGTCGCCGCCCGAAGGAGTCCATGCCAGGCCCACGGCCACACCCGGCCGCTCGGTCCGTTCCGCAATTTCTCCCTCGCTGCGAATCTTGATGCCGCCAAGAAACTCCTGAATGATCTCCTTGGTGACGACGAGTTTGTCCGTCTTGCCCTCAGCCAACCGCCGTGCCTGTTTGCGGCAGATCGTGCCGATGGTGCGTTCCAGGCTGCGCACGCCCGCCTCCCGCGTGTAGTGGCGGATCACATAGCGCACGCCTTCTTCCGGAAACTCGATCTGATCCGGGGTGATGCCGTTCTCATCAATCTGCCGCGGGACCAGGTACCGGAATGCGATGTGAACTTTTTCTTCTTCCGTGTAGCCCTGCAGTTCGATGATCTCCATGCGATCACGCAACGGCTCGGCAATCGGGTCGAGCATGTTGGCGGTCGTGATGAACAGCACCTTCGACAAGTCGAACGTGACGTCAAGATAATTGTCGCGGAAGGTCGAGTTCTGCTCCGGATCGAGCGCTTCCAACAGCGCTGAGGCCGGGTCGCCGCGGAAGTCGCGCCCCACCTTGTCGATTTCGTCGAGCATAAACACGGGATCTTTGGTCTCCGCGCGCCGAATGCCCTGAATGATCTGCCCCGGCAGCGCTCCAATATAGGTCCGGCGATGCCCGCGGATTTCCGCTTCGTCGTGTACGCCGCCCAGCGAAAGCCGAACGAACTTTCTGCCTAAGGCGCGTGCGATTGACTTGCCGAGCGAAGTTTTCCCCACGCCCGGAGGTCCAACGAAGCACAGAATCGGCCCTTTCATATTCGGCTTCAGTCGCCGGACGGAGAGATAGTCCAGAATGCGGTCTTTGACTTTCTCCAGATCGTAGTGATCCGCATCCAGAATTTCTTTCGCTTTAAGAATCTCAATTTCCTGCCCGGAAGTTTTCGCCCACGGCAACACCGCCAGCCATTCAATGTAGTTGCGCGTGAGTGAATAGTCGGCCGCCATCGGCGACATACGCGAGAGCCGGCCCAATTCCTTGAGCGCTTCCTTCTTGACCTCATCGGGCATGCCCGCTTCTTCGATTTTCTTCTTCAGGTCCTCGACATCCCGCTGCCCTTCGTCCTGCTCGCCCAGTTCTTTCTGAATCGCCTTCATCTGCTCGCGCAGGTAATACTCGCGCTGCGTCTGCTGCACCCGGTCCTGCACTTCGCTTTGAATCTTGTTGCGCAGTTGCTGGACTTCGAGTTCCTTGGCGAGGTGCTGGTTGATTTTCTCCAGCCGCACGTGGATATCGAGAGTCTCCAGCGTGTCCTGCTTATCGGGCGTCGACAATGATGGCAACGACGATGCAATGAAGTCCACCAAGCGGCCCGGTTCGTCAATATTCATGGCCACCGTCGAGAGTTCATCCGACAGCGTGGGGGAACCGGCGACAATCTGCTGAAATAGCGTCAGCACATTGCGCTGCAGCGCTTCGATCTCCGATGTCGCAATCGGCGCGATGCCCTCGGGCAGCGCCGAATAGTGCGCGCTCATGAACGGTGCCAGTTGTGTGAACTCGCCCAGCCGCACCCGTTCCAGACCTTCCGCAAATACGAACAGGCTCTGGTTGGGCATCTTGACTACTTTATGCACCACTGCGGAGGTGCCCACCGTATAAAGATCGCTGGGCTGCGGGGAGTCGACCCGCGCTTCCCGCTGTGCCACAACAATGATGGTCTTGTCTTCCCCGAGAGAATTAATCAGTTGAACTGAACTCTCCCGGCCCACAGTCAGGGGCAAAACTGCGTGGGGGAACAGTACGGTGTCCCGCACCGGGAGCACGGGTAGAGCCTTTTGCTCGTTTATTTCCTTATTCTTAGGAGTGCGCTCGACAGGCGGCTGCTGGCTCATTAGGTCTCCTTGAGTGTAACTCGCTCAAGTTTTAGATGTTGCTCTGCGGGTAAAGGTTTCAGAAGCCCCGCAGGATTCCCACAAGATCTTTAATTCTATTCCTTTGAGTCTGGTGTGGAACGTACCTTAAGGTGCCGAGGCTAACGCGGACGGTCCATTCTTGCCAAGCCCTAAATTGGGAACCTCATACGTTTTACACAATGACGTGTTCGACAAATTCAAGCCGCCTGATAAATCCCCAGCACTTTCACGAACTCGGCAACTTCCTCCAGATGTCGCAGCGCGTTGCGCGCCGGTTCATCGTCGCCGCGCAGAAAGTCCACGTAGAAAACGTACTCCCACGGCCGACCCCGCATCGGTCGGGACTCGATCTTGCTCAAGCTGATATCCCGCAA